>NZ_SMMB01001029.1 GCF_009711365.1 Xanthovirga aplysinae
TCTAACGTTTAAAAAGACCGACAATGTAAAAAATATCATCTATGCTATTAGACCAGGTAATTAAGAGGCAAGCCATAAAAAAGACTGTGGGCGATAGCCAACTTAAAAGTCTTTTGAAAGCAATCAGTTGGAGGATTGTGGGCACTATCGATACGATTGTGATTTCTTTTTTGATTACGGGAAAATTGACACTGGCCATATCTATTGGATCTATTGAGGTCTTTTCGAAGATAATGCTTTTTTATGTGCATGAAAGGCTTTGGGGAAAATTGTTATTAAAACCTTTAAAACAGGATAGCTTTGGAGCAAATCGAAATAATCAATAGTGAGTTGCAAGGCCTGAATTCAATAGAGAGATTACAGTACCTTGCTAATAAATTTCAGGGGAAGATTGTCTTTTCAACTTCCTTCGGGCAAGAAGATCAAGTGATAACTGATATGATTTTCAGAAATGATTTGCCAGTAGAGGTTTTTACCTTGGATACTGGTCGGTTATTTGAAGAGACTTATTCCCTATTTTCTCGTACACGAAAAAAATATGGGAAAACTATAAAGGCCTATTTTCCAAACCAGGAAAAGGTAGAAGATTTACTTTTAGAAAAGGGCCCGGAATCATTTTATCATTCAGTGGAAAATAGAAAGGAATGTTGTTTCATTCGAAAAGTTGAGCCTTTGAAAAGGGCTTTAAATGGAAGGGCAGTTTGGATAACTGGGCTTAGAGCCGGACAATCTGATTCTAGAAGTAACCTTCCTCAGGTTGAATGGGATGAACAGCATCAACTCATCAAATATCACCCTGTTCTTTCTTGGAGCCTTGACGAGGTGCAGGATTATCTTTCAGTGAATAGAGTGCCCTATAACCCTTTACATGACAAAGGTTTTGTCAGTATTGGATGTGCCCCTTGTACACGTGCCATTTCCCCAGGAGAAGACATTAGGGCGGGACGCTGGTGGTGGGAAAGTTCTAAAAAGGAATGCGGTTTACATCAGTAATATTTTAGGTAGTTCGAACAGAAATTAAATATGGAAAAATATATAGATAATCACCCGAAGGCATTGGAAAATGAGGCTATTTATATTATTAGGGAAGTAGCCGCTCAATTTGAAAAACCAGTATTATTATTTTCAGGAGGAAAAGATTCTATTACATTGGTTCGCTTGGCACAAAAGGCTTTTTACCCTGCTCCAGTACCTTTTCCTTTGTTGCATATTGATACAGGGCATAATTTTCCGGAAACCATTGAATTCAGAGATCGTCTGGTGAAGGAGGCTGGTTTAAAATTAATTGTTCGTCATGTACAGGATACTATTGATCGAAAGAATATAAAAGAGGAAACTGGTAAATATGCGAGCAGGAACATGCTCCAAACTACCACTTTGTTGGATAGTATTGAGGAATTTGGTTTTGATGCTTGTATTGGTGGAGCTCGTCGTGATGAGGAGAAAGCAAGAGCCAAGGAGAGAATTTTTTCTGTAAGAGATGATTTTGGACAGTGGAATGCCAAAGACCAACGTCCGGAGCTTTTTGATATCCTAAATGGAAGGATCCACAAAGGTGAGAATGTAAGAGTATTTCCTATCAGCAATTGGACTGAGTTAGATGTTTGGCATTACATTCAAAAGGAAAAATTAGAAATTCCTTCCATCTATTATTCTCATCAAAGAGATACTTTTGTCCGCGATGGAATGATTTGGCCTTTCTCAGATTTTGTTACAGTGGATGAGGACGAAAAAATTGAACAGCGTACAGTGAGGTTCCGTACGGTAGGGGATATGAGTTGTACAGCTGCCGTAGCTTCTGAAGCCAGCGATATTCAAACCATTATTGATGAAATTCGCTCTGCGATTATTTCTGAAAGGGGAGCAAGAATGGATGATAAGCGATCAGAGGCAGCCATGGAAAACCGCAAAAAAGAGGGGTATTTTTAATTCCCTTAAGAGTTTTTAACTCACAAAGTTTTTAATTTCTAACAATTTGGTATAAAAACCTTCTTTCTGAAGGTTGAAACATAAACCCTCAACGGACCATAAATTATGGATGTATTAAGAATTTCCACTGCCGGAAGTGTTGATGATGGGAAAAGCACACTTATTGGCAGATTGTTGTACGATACACACTCTCTCACACAAGATCAGCTCCACGCCCTGGAAGTGGCCAGTGAAAGGCGCGGACTGGATAGTATGGATTTGTCCCTTTTTACAGATGGTTTGACTGCTGAAAGAGAACAGGGTATTACTATCGATGTTGCTCATATTTATTTTTCAACAGAGAACCGAAAGTTTATTATTGCAGATACTCCAGGACACGTGGAGTACACAAGAAACATGATTACTGGTGCCTCAAACTCTCAGGTGGCCGTTATCCTTATTGATGCTCGTCATGGAGTGGTTGAACAAAGTCGTCGGCATTATTTTATTACGTCTTTGTTGCGCATAGAGCAAGTAGTGGTGTGTGTCAATAAGATGGACCTGGTTGATTATGAAGAGCAGCGATATTATGAAATAGCTTCAGAGTTTCAAGAACTACGATCTGCTTTTGGGTTTGAAGGGCAACAAGTTCAATTTATTCCTGCCTCCGCTCTTAAGGGTGATAATATTGTGCATAAGAGTGATAAGATGTCTTGGTATGAAGGCCCCTCATTGTTGTCATTTTTGCAGCAAGTTCAGGTAAAAAAGGATGAAGAGCAACTAGCTCGATTTCCTGTACAATGGATTAACAGACCAAAAGAGGGAGAGTTTAGAGATTATAGGGGGTATTCCGGGAAAGTGGCCAGTGGTGATTTTCAACCCGGAGATCAAATCGTAGTATTAAATAGTGGTCAGCGCTCTACCATTACCAGTATTGACACCATGGATGGACAATTGAAGGTTGCAAAGGCAGGTGAGTCCGTTACTTTGGTCCTAAAGGATGATATTGACATTAGCAGGGGAGACCTGATTGTGAAAGAAAATGAACTTCCTGAGGGAAAAAGGCAATTTGCTTCAACCCTTTGCTGGTTAGATAAAGAGCCTTTGAATAGAGCTGGAAAGTATATTTTACAGCATGGACATTTTCGAACCCTAGCTAAACTGGAAAATATTAACTATTTGACCGACCCACAAACGTTGAAAAAACGTGATGATGTTGATACCCTACGTTTAAATGATATTGCACAGGTACATTTTAAAACAGCTGGCCCAGTTTATACAGATTCCTTTGAAAAGAATAAAGCAAATGGATCTTTTATTTTGATCGACCCACAAACCAATGCCACGGTAGGGGTAGGTTTTGCCAGTTAAATATATTTAATTTTAAAAAGGAGAGGTTGTCTTTGTTTTAGGACAACCTCTATTTGGTTATATGAGTAATTAATATTTAATTTCTGGAGATGATTCCGGAAGGGAAGACTACCAAGCTTTCATTCCCATCCTTTCCAACTGCCGCTACTCCAAAAAGGAAATTGTCGATAACTATATTCTCAAGTTTAAATTCTGATAATTTCCCTACGAAACGAGAATGTTCCCATTGCGGAGAAGTGGTTAGCCGCCAATAAATTTTATACCCGGCTAGGTTTGGATCATTTTTCATTTCCCATTTTAAGGTAGTAGAGGCCTGTACAGCGCCTCCAATTTTGACCTCAGTTGGTTGGGGTGGAGCCCAGGCCAGGCCTGCTAGTGTAATGGCATTTACGGCAGTTAATTTGGCTGCGTAATCAAAATTAACTCCTTCAATAACATCTCCATACTGTATTCCGTTTTCCCTTCTTAAATCTTGATGTTGGCGTGTATAGTTTTCATGAGCCTCCATAATACGAATTCCAGGAAAACCCTCGTCATTAAATGGACGATGGTGGCCTCCTCTGCCAAATCTGTCCAGGCGATAAACCATTATGGGATCCATGGTAGGCATATATTTATTGGTCATTCTATCCACATATCTGGCTAGTTGTCGAGAAACTCCGTCTACTTCTCCACCATAAAAACGTCTCAGTTGTCTTTGTTTTTCAGTTTCAGTGACAGGAGTGGGTTCTGAAAAAATCCGGAAACTTTGGTTGTTTATGATCCCATCCAGTCCCTCTATATTCCCGATCATATCGTTGTTTAAGACTCCAATAATATCCCAACCTTTTTCTTTCGCTTCTTTGGCAAAGAATTTTCCACCAAATAAACCTTGTTCTTCTCCCGAGAGGGTCAGGTAAATGATACTGTTTTCAAATTTATATTTGCTTAAAACTCGCGCGGCCTCTAATACACCTGCAACCCCTGAGGCATTATCATTGGCTCCAGGGGAATCTGAAGTTGAGTTTAAGGGATCTGTTACCCTCGAATCGATATCCCCTGTCATGATTACATAGCGATTTGGGTATTTAGTACCTTTTTGGATAGCCGCTACATTTACTACCCAAGTGTCTTTTGGAATTCTACGGCTTTCACCTTTCTTTACTAGACCTTTTTGATAATACACCTCAAGAGCGTTACCTGCCTCCTTAGATATTTTCTCAAACTCTAATTTGATCCACCGACGAGCTGCTCCTATGCCTCTTGTTTGGGATGTGGTATCAGATAGGGTGTGCCGCGTACCAAAATTGACTAATTTTTGGATATCTTTCTCAATGCGATCAGAAGAAACCGCTTGTACTATTTCAAATATTCTAGGGTCTTCTTGAGGTGGTATTTTTAGTTGTTGAGCCCTTAGATCAGAGAAAATCGAAAGTAATAGTAATCCCCAAATAAGCGCTTTTTGTTCTATTATGAATTTTCTTTTCATGATAGCCTATGTCTTTGGTTTAAAATGAAAAAATGAGCTTCAAGTTATTAATTTCAGGGTGAAATTTCTAGTGATTTGTGGTTAAACACTTATTTAGGGCAAATATTCCTTTTAACTATAATCTCTTTCTTAATTATGGTTATTTTTGAGGTCAATTATTCGTAAACTATAGGGGAAGTTATTTATATTAAAGAACCGATAAATAAAGTTTGGAATTAAATGAGTAGTAAAAATAAAATAGTGGTATTGTCAGGTGCCGGCATAAGCGCAGAAAGTGGAATTCCTACTTTTAGGGATGCGAATGGGCTTTGGGAAGGTTATGATGTGATGGATGTAGCCACACCGGAAGGTTGGGCAAAGAACCCCAAAATGGTTTTGGACTTTTATAATCAAAGAAGAAGAGCAGTGTTGGATGCTCATCCTAATGCAGGGCATTTTGCTCTGGCTGAATTGGAAGAAGATTTTGAGGTTAGTATAGTTACACAAAATATTGATAATTTGCATGAAAAGGCAGGATCATCCAAAGTTCTTCATTTGCATGGTGAAATTCTAAAGTCACAAAGTAGCGTGGATGAAAATCTGGTTTATCCTATTGATGGTTGGGAGATTAAATGGGGAGAAACCTGTGAAAAAGGTTCTCAGTTGCGCCCTAACGTAGTGTGGTTTGGCGAGGCAGTTCCCTTATTTGATCGGGCTATAATGGAGGCCAGTTTTGCAGATATTTTTGTAGTTGTGGGAACATCCATGCAAGTATACCCCGCAGCGCAGCTTGTTGATTTTATTTCTGAAAATGTACCTATATACGTAATAGACCCAAAAAAACCAGATATGATGGGGCAGAAATATGATTTTCATTTTATTGAGAAAAAGGCTTCGGAAGGTTTAATTGAGTTAAAAAATATATTGTTAAAAAATTAATTTTTTTTTACGATTTAAATTATTTGTTGGCGGTATTGTTGGCGAAATAGTTCAAAAAAGATTGTTTTAATTATCCACCTTAAAATATCTTCTCTATTTTTAATTCTCTTTCTTTCGTAAAATTTTAAATCCAGATATTACAATTACATATGAACCCCCTCGAATTCAAAGCCGAACTATTCAAATGCTTATCCGATCAGGCGCGGATACAGATAATCGAATTATTGCTGAAGAAAAAACGAATGTATGTTACCGAAATTCAAAAAGAGTTAGGATTCACCCAGGCAAAAACATCCAGACATATTATATATCTAAAAAAAGCGGGGGTGCTTAGTTTGGAGCAAGAACCAAATGCGAATTATTACCTTATCTCGGATGATTATAAGAAGCTTTTAAAAAGTTTGTTGGGGACTTTTGGGAAAAATTAATAGTTTCCATTTCTAACTAAATGGAAGTAATGGGTATAATGTGGATATACCACATATGTTGTATATTCGCAGGATAAGGTATAATATACCACATATGTGGTATACACGATTGTTGTGCCCCATGGAAATAAAGTATTCTTTTAAGATTAAACAAAAATGATAACGTTAAAATCTCTTTTAGAATCTGATGTAACTTACTTCTATAAATGGGTTCAAGATGAAGAAGTCATCCAATATTCAATGTCAATTTTTCAAAAATTGAAGACAGAAAAAGAAGTTAAAGATTGGTATTTTCAAACAATAAAAATTAAAGAAGATTTAACACTAGGAATTTATTTGAATTCGACTTCAGAATTAATTGGTTATGCAGGTATCACCAAGATATCTAAGACAAACCATTCAGGTGAATTTTATATATTAATTGGAGAAAAAAAGCTATGGGGCTTAGGAATAGGAACAGAAGTCACTAGAAAAATTTTACAAATTGGATTTTCAGAGAAGGGATTACATAGAATCATGTTAACTGTATCAGATCCAAATATTGGAGGATGTAAAGCTTATGAACGAAGTGGTTTTAAATTAGAAGGTAGGCTAAGAGATGCTTGTTTTAGAAATGGAAAATATCATGATAAATTATTAATGTCAATTTTA
>NZ_SMMB01000564.1 GCF_009711365.1 Xanthovirga aplysinae
GAAAGGTTGGAAATTGAGGATGCCACTCAGGAAGGAGATTCTCTTTTTATTCCGATGTTAATTTTTGATGCCCAGATAAAAGCCAAATTGAGCGATGGGCATATGTCAGGTTCCTACATCAAGAATGGGGTGAAGGATTATATAGTACCCTTTGAGGGAGAATTTGGAAAGACACAACGTTTTGATACTTCATTGGAACCTACCTTTGATATGAGTGGGAAATGGGCTGTGAAATTCAAATCAGGGGATAAAGAACGAGATGCAATTGGGATATTTGAACAAAGTGGTAATCATCTAACGGGAACTTTTTTGACTACCACGGGCGATTATCGTTACCTGCAAGGAAATGTTTCAGGAAATGAGGCCTGGTTAAGTGCCTTTAACGGGCAAAGTGCGTTGCTTTTTCATGCAAAATTGAATGAACAAGGTGAGCTAGAGGGGGAGTATTGGTCTGGAAAGTCTGCTTTTAGCAATTGGAAGGGTGTTCGTGATGAAAATGCAGAATTGCCGGATGCCGATAAATTTACCTTTTTAAAAGAGGGGTATAATAAGGTTGATTTTTCTTTTCCTGATTTAAATGGGAAAATGGTAAGTTTGTCGGATGAGAAATTCAATGATAAAGTGGTGCTAGTGCAAATTTTTGGTACCTGGTGTCCTAATTGTATGGATGAAACACGCTTTTTGACACAATGGTATGATCAAAATAAAGAGAAGGGGGTGGAAATTGTGGCTTTATCATATGAGAAAAAGGACGACTTTGATTATGCCAAAAGCAGAGTACAGAAAATGAAAAAGCGATTTGATATTCATTATGACTTTTTAATTGCAGGGACACCAGCCACTGCCTCCGAAAGCCTTCCAATGCTGAATAAAGTGATGTCCTTTCCTACTCTTATTTTTATTGACCGAGAAGGAAAGGTGCGTCGAATACATACAGGATTTAGTGGGCCTGGAACTGGGAAATATTATGAAGATTATGTGGAGGACTTTAAGACCTTTACGGAGAAATTAATTAAGGAAGAGAAGAAATCTTAAATCTGATATTTCCCAGATTATGCTGTAACTGCATGGTTTGAGGCGTTTTGCTTTTAAAATCTTGAGTTTCATCTTTTCGCTTTTGAAATTCCAATAAAGTAATTCATAACAGCTGATTATTTTTAAAAGACCTGATTTCTTTTGAGTCAGGTCTTTTTGATTTGAGATATTCTGTATCCGATAGTCAGGGAAAATCTATCCGAGAGGATAAGTTGAACCCTTGGATGTTTAAGAAGTTAAAAAGATAAATTCTAAGATTTTGGTTTTGGTCATTTGCTCTTGATAAAGCTTTAAAACTCTGGTATTACGTCATCTATGAAAAATAAAGGTGAAAAAGGTGGGGATCTTCAAGACATTATGTTGGATACATTTCTTGAATTATTGCCCGCTCCTTCTTTTTTTATAGATGAAAAATTTTGCTACACGAAAGTCAACAGCGGTTTTGCTGAATTTCTTGGATTATCCAAAAATGTAATGAAAGGTAAGAGTCTTGAAGAAATTTGGGGAAAAGTAAAGGGAGGGCACCTTTATAAGGCCAGTTTGGAAGTAAGGAAGGCAGTATTTCAAACACATGAAATTGAGGTAGAAAATCTCGATGGAGAAAATAGAACGGTGCGTTTTATAGAACGTGCTTTGTTTGATGAAAAGGGGGAGTTTTTGGGTGTTTTGGGGCTGTTGGATGATATTACGGATAAAACCTCGGGAATGGATAAACTTTTAGCCTTGAATAAAAACAAGGATACTTTGTTGTCTATTATATCACATGATTTAAGGGGTTCATTATCCAATATGAGGAGTTTGATTAAACTACAGAAAGATCTAATGGGGAATTTGATGGATGAAGAGGCCCTGAAAGTCCACAACTTACTGAAAGAAACTGCTAAAACCTCTTATAATTTGCTTGAAAATTTGTTGATGTGGGCCAAAAGTCAAGCCAATCAAATTGTTTTCCAACCTGAAAAAATTAATTTATTAGATTTAGTCTGTAAATCTTTTGCTATTTCTGAGAATAATGCAAAAAGAAAGGGAGTTCGACTTATCAATAATGTTTCTTCAGATTGTGAGCTTTTTGCTGATGAAAATATGTTATTTACAGTAATTCGAAACCTTCTATCAAATGCGGTAAAATTCTCCTATGCTGGAGGACAGGTGAAAGTCTTTGCCAAATCTACCAGTGCAGGTTTCTGGGAAGTTTCCATAAAAGATACAGGTGTTGGAATGAATAAAGAACTCCTACAAGAAGTCTTCTCCATTGAAAAGAAAGTTTCTTTTCCGGGTACAGCCCAAGAAAAAGGAAGTGGATTGGGATTGATTCTGTGCAAAGAATTTGTGGAAAAAAATGGAGGAAAAATTCATTTAAAAAG
>NZ_SMMB01001263.1 GCF_009711365.1 Xanthovirga aplysinae
TTTATTGAATCAGAGAAATAATTTTTAATGATTAACCATAAAAATCTGCTACACGAGCTAATTGTTTAGCTTCGAGCACCCGAATTTTTTTCTTTTCAAAATTGATCAGACCATCTTTTTTAAAGTCTGAAAGTAATCGAATAACCGTTTCAGTAGCAGTTCCTACAATGTTAGCAATATCTTCTCTAGACAATGCAATATCAATCAAATGGCCATCATCTTCTCCTTCCATTCCATAAGATTCTTTGAGCATGAGGAGGGTGGTGGCGAGTCTTTCCCTTACTGACTTTTGGGCAAGGTCAGCGATTTTGTCTTCCATTACGCCCATTTCCTTACAAACTGCTTTAATCATTCGACTAAAGAAAGCAGGGTTAGAATTAAGAATTGTGATAAAATCTTCTTTCGGAATAAAACAGACTTTTGCTTCTTCCAAAACGGTAGCAGAAGCTACATAAAACTCTTCACCTAGTAGAGCTCTGTATCCTAAAAAGTCGCCGGCTTTGCATAAGTGTATGATCTGTTCTTTTCCCTGTGCGCTACTCTTGTATACCTTGACTTTCCCCGCATTGATACAGTATAGGCCTAATGGTCTTGTTCCCTCGTAAAATAAGGTCTGTCCTTTTTTGTAAGTGACACAACTTTTATTTTGGCTTAAAATTTCCAGGTCACATTCTTCTAAATCACCAAAGAGAGAATCTTTTCGGCTGGCACAATTTAGGCAAGATATGTTTTGTTCAACTTTAGTTTTCACCTTTCTAATCGTTTAGGGATTTTATGATTGACAAATTAATAACAAACTACTTTTTAAAAAAAATAATTGATTTTAAATTACCCCAATTTGAAATTTTGGGCCTTTATTAAAGTTAAAGACTGCTATTTTATTCTTGGGTGTTTAATAATTTTCACATTATTATTTTTAAGAAAAAAAACGCTTGCCTAATTTTCTTAGTATCCCCTTTCAAAGAATCTTTAGCTTATGAGCATTCCCAAACCAAAGGTTATTGCAAACAATAGGGTGGTTAAGGCCATTTGTTTTAAGTAGGGATCAAGTTTTAAGGAATCTTTTTGATGGCTAACTGCCTTTCCATTGCGCAAAAGTAGGGGTAAGGTCCCTAAAAATATTAATTGATAGTAGGATTGGAAATTGAGAACTACAAAAAGTAAAGCACAGCTCAATCCGCCCAAAAGAAGTGCCCAATGATAGATAACGGCATTTTTTCGTCCAATACGTACCGGAATAGAAAATTTGCCTGCTTTTTTGTCTGATTCTATATCTCGGATATTATTGAGGTTTAAAACTGCTGTGGAGAATAAGCCACAACTCAATGCTGGTAGGAAAAAAGAGAGTGGCAAGGTAAAGGCATATAAATAATATGATCCCATTACGCCAACAAGGCCGAAAAAAATAAGTACAGAAATGTCTCCTAAACCTTTATAGCCATATGGAATTTTTCCTGAGGTGTAAGTGATGGCAGCAATAATGGACATTATTCCCAATCCCAAAAAGAATAGGAACACTTGTAAATTCAATCCCACAGAGATATAAATCAATCCTAATCCGCTGATAAGTGATAAGCCGGAAAAAATGAAAATTGACGTTTTCATTTGTCCATGGCTGATTTGTCCGGATTGAACAGTACGAATCGGACCTTTTCTATCCTTGTTATCGGCCCCGTGTACACTGTCCCCATAGTCGTTCGCAAGATTTGACAAAATTTGAAGGAAAATTGTCGTAAGGGCACAAAGAGAAAATATTGCTCCATTAAACTTTCCTTCCGCTGCAGCAAGAAAACTTCCCATGCCGATGCTTGCCAGGGCCAATGGTAGAGTTCTCAAGCGAAAGGCTTTTATCCAGATTTTCGTTTTACTTTCCAATAGTCGAAAAAATTGTATTGCACTTTCCGAAATTTTTCATTTTCGGAAAAATACCTAAATGAATAAAATTTGATTGACAGTCCGGTGGTGAAGAAGTGGGTCAAAATCTTCCAATTAATTATTTCCGTATCTGTAATTTCCTGGCAAAATTACGGTTTGGGATAGAATATTCAAAATATGTTCCTTTAAAGGCATTATTTGGTTTTTGATAAATCCATATCCTCAAATATTTCAAATGGATTAGCAGTGGAAGGATAGAATTTCATAACCTGGCCCTTCTCATCTATTAGGTATTTACAAAAGTTCCAGTTGGGTTTATGACCGGATGTGTTTGTTAACCATCTAAAAAGAGGATGCATAGAATCACCCACTACCGAAATTTTTTCAAATAGGGGAAAGCTGATTTTGTAATTCCTTTGACAAAATTGTTGGATTTCTTTATTGCTTCCAGGTTCTTGGCTGCCAAAATCATTTGAAGGAAAGGCAAGCACTGCCACTTTATTGGAATGTTGTTGATATAAAGCCTCCAAGTCGGCATATTGTGGGGTAAAACCACATTTGGAGGCCACATTAACGATTAGAACTTTCTTTCCTTTAAATTGCGAAAGGTCAACAGTTTGGCCGTCTATGGCTTTTAATTTAAAGTCGAATAAACTTTTCATAAGGAGGAGGATTTTAGAAAGTTAAGAGTGTAGAGTTAAAAACTTAATGAAAAGGTCGATAATTAAAGTTTTGATTCTCTTTACACTCTTAACTTTTAACGGAAAATTACATTCTTTCCGGCAAGTCAATTCCCAGAAGCCCCATAGTTTTTCGTAAGGTTTTGGCAACGGCTTCTGAAAATGCTATTCTAAAACGAAGTGCATCTTTATTTTCTTCGTTGAAAATAGAAACAGCTGCATAAAAACTGTTATATTCTTTGGCCAGGTCGTAGGCATAATTGGCAATAACAGAAGGAGAGTATCCCTCCGCTGCTTCTTTTATTTTTTCTGGAAAATCATTGAGGAGACGAACTACTGATTTTTCACTTGCATGGAGGTGCTCTATTTTTTCCAATGATTCTTCTCGTGGATCATATCCCAATTGATGAGCCTTTCTTAGGATAGCAGAAATCCGTGCATGGGTATACTGTATGAAAGGACCAGTGTGTCCTTGAAACTCAATTGATTCTTTTGGATCGAAAAGCATACGTTTTTTAGGCTCTACCTTCAAAAGGAAATATTTTAGGGCTCCCAAACCAAGGGTTTTATAAAGCTTCTGTGCTTCCTCCTGCGAAAAACCTTCTATTTTTCCTAATTCCTTAGTATGTAGTTCAGCAGTTTTGAACATTTCCTTCATAAGGTCGTCTGCATCTACAACCGTCCCCTCTCTGGATTTCATCTTTCCAGTTGGTAAATCGACCATTCCATAAGAAAGATGGTACATACCTTCCGCATAAGGTCTACCCAATCGCTTTAATAATTTGAAAAGAACGGAAAAGTGATAGTCCTGCTCATTACCTACAACATAAATGGATTTTTCACATCCATAATCTTTGTATTTAAGATCAGCCGTTCCCATATCTTGGGTCATGTATACTGAGGTGCCATCGGCACGAAGGACTAATTTATTGTCCAGGCCTTCAGAAACTAGGTCACCCCAAACCGAACCGTCTTCTTTTTTATAAAAAACTTCCTTTTGAAGTCCTTCTTCCACCATATCCTTACCTAAAAGGTAGGTCTCTGACTCTTTATAGATCTTATCAAAATCCACGCCCATGGTACGGTAGGTTTCATCAAAGCCCTCATAAACCCAGCCATTCATCTTTTCCCATAAGGCCACGGTTTCAGGATCACCTTTTTCCCAATTTTTTAACATCTCCTGGGTCTCCACCATTAGAGGAGCCTGCTTTTTGGCTTCCTCTTCTGTTTTTCCTTCTGCTACTAGAGCCTTTACTTCTTTTTTGTATTCTTGGTCGAATCGAACGTAATATTTTCCAATCAGGTGATCTCCTTTAATACCAGAGGATTTAGGAGTTTCTTCTTGCCCAAATTTTTGATAGGCCAGCATGGATTTACAGATGTGAACGCCCCGATCGTTTACAAGATTGACTTTTACAACATCATAACCGTAGGCTTTCAAAATATTTGCTACAGAAAAACCCAGGAAGTTGTTTCTTAAGTGCCCTAGGTGAAGGGGTTTATTGGTATTTGGGGAAGAGTATTCCACCATCACTTTTTGGTCCTTAGCAGGAAAGAAGCCAAAATGTTCGTCTCTATATAGGGTTTTAAATTGTTTCAACCATACCTTATCTCCAATGACAAGGTTCAGAAAGCCTTTTACCACATTAAAGGCTGTGATTTCAGGCATGTGCTCCTGAAGGTATTGGCCTACGAGCTCTGCCGTTTGTTGGGGGGACTTTTTTGCCTGTTTGACAAAAGGAAATACTACTAAGGTGCAGTCTCCCTCAAATTCCTTTCGGGTTTTTTGAAATTGTATTTGATTATCCTGAAGCTCTCCTCCAAAGATTTCTTTAAATCCGTCTTTTACTTTTTCTGTTAGCTGCTTCTCTAATAACATTTTTTCTGAATGGTTATAAGCAATGAAGTTTCTATTGCTAGCATTTGTGAAGTCCGATTTTCTAAAAGTTAAAAAGATAAGGGCCTATATATTTTAGAGATATAGCCTTGGTCATTTTAAAATTTAATCAGCAGTGTGCAAAATTACATAAAAAAGAGTTCATTCCCCTAGGAAATGAACTCTTCACTTTAGATAATTACTTCTATATTTATTTTTTTGGTAAGAAAACTTCGGCCATCATACAACGAGCACTTCCTCCACCACAAGCTTCTATTGTGTCCAAAGAGCTGTGTAAAATAGGACAGAAGGATTCAATTTCCTTAATTTGATCAGGAGTTAGGGATTTATAAGCTGCACCAGACATGACCAAAAATTTTTCTCCATTTTCATTTGCCACCTGTAACATATTTCCTGCAAATTGATGCTTTTGTTCTTCGGAAATGAAGATTACTTTTTTATTAGAACTTTCCAAGGTATCAATCACTTTCCTTCTTTCTTCATCATCATCGATGGAGTCGGCACAAAGTATTGCAAACTGGTCTGCCACACACATCATCACGTTTGTGTGGTAAATCGGTAGACGTTTTCCTTCAACCGTTTGGTTTGCTGTAAAAGTGACCGCCTTATATTCAAATTTCTCGCAGAATTCATCCAGTATTTTTGCATCTGTTCGCAAGGAAAGTGCCGCATAAGCAATTTTATTTTCCCGGTCTAAGATTAAACTTCCAGTACCTTCCAGGAAGATATCTTCAGCCTCATAACCACTGAAATCAATGACCTCATGGAGTTCGTAACCTTTTTCTTTTAAGTTTTGAAGTATATCTTTTCTTCGTTCCAACCGACGATTCTCTGCATACATGGGGTATAATGCAACACGGCCATCGGCATGAAAAGATACCCAGTTGTTGGGAAATATGGAGTCTGGGGTGTCAGGTTCCTTGGTGTCATTTACAACAACTACTTGCACGCCTACTCCTCTTAATTTGGAGACAAAGGTATCGAATTCCTGCTGAGCCTTGGCATTAGCCTCCTGAGGGCTCATATTATCTAAAACTTTTTGATAATAATTATTTACGGCTGTTTGTTCATTGTACCTGAAACTTACCGGCCGGATCATCATTATGGTGGAGGTAATTTGCTTACTCATTTTATTAAAGTGTTAAAAAATAGCGTTTGAATAAATAATAATTAAGCCTTAAGCTTTGATGTCGAACCCCGGGTTTCAGTCTGGGGTTGAGAGTATGTTCTTTGGAAACTCTTGGCGAAAATCACGAAATATTACCAATTAGGTACAAATTTTTAACTCTTCACTTTTCACTCTAAACTTTTAATTCCTTATCAACGGAAGAGTAGAACATCTTAATAAACCTTCCATTTTAGCTACTTCTCCATAAGGGACTGCTTCTACTTGAAATCCCCTTTTTTCTAGTTCCTTATTTAAGCGAACAAAACGTTTATCGCTAATGATTACTTCAGGAGAAATAGAAAAAACGTTAGAATTCATTTCGTACATTTCTTCTTTAGTGATTTCAATGATCTTGTCTTGTCCGAAATAATTCTTCAAAAACTCGAAATCTTCTTCATTTTTGAATCCTCCCTTATAAATGATGGCCTGATCTTTACCGATTGGCTGGAAACAACAATCCAGATGTAGGGCATTTTCATAAGGATCGATGTCAGATTTTTTCAATTCAAAGGCTTTTACCTTCCTGTTTGGAAAATTATCCTTTAGAAACTGAATTCCGGCCTCATTGGTACGGGAAACGACATATTTTTCAAAATCCTCTGCTTTGGAATATCCTACGAAAATATAATCATCCCATGGCATTACATCCCCACCTTCAATTCGGACATCTTCTGGTGCAATTAGTAATTGATCGGGAGAAAGTTGTTCAAGGACATATTTTACCCCTTCTTGCTCTTTTTCCCGGTCTTTAAGGATATGGGGTTGTACATATTTGTTGTCAATCACAAAACCCAGATCCCGTGCAAACACCTGATTGAGGTTTTTAATGTTTTGTGGGCGAAATACTTTTACATCATATTTTTTAAAAACTTCTGTCACTTTTTCCATTTCTAAAATAAGTGATTTTTCTTTAGGAAATGTCCCATTTTTGATATGCAACTTAGATTTAGGGTCGTAGGCCTCAGTTAGAGAAGGGGTGCCCCCGAAATCGTTAGCAATACCTAAAATCACCGCATTTAGTCTTGAGGTTTCGTTTTTTACGTTTAAAGCCAGAGTTTCTGTTTCTATGTCAGCCATATTTTTTATACCAATATTTCTAAAGGCGCTAAAGATAATTATTGTCTTGATTATTGTATATACTTTTTGTCAAGAAAAAAATTGAAGGTGTTTTTTCCCCTTTTTTTGAAGTTGGATTATTTTACAACTATCAAAGAAATACTTTCCTCTTTTTCGAGCATTGAATTATTAGCTATTTCCCTTTTTGCTGTCAAAAAGTCTAAATTTTATTACGCCTCCATCTTCTCCTTTGTTTTATAACGGAAAAAAACAGATAATTGCGAGTTATTTTATCAAAAACAAATTTATGGCATAGACAATGAAAAGCTATATTGATCTCATTGAGCAGACCTTTGAGTTTCCGACTGATGAATTGAGAGTGGAGAATAATGAGTTGCATTTTAACGATGTTCCCCTGATGGACATTGTTAAGAAATATGGCACCCCTTTAAAACTGACCTATCTTCCCAAAATTGGGGAAAAGATACAGTTGGCGAAAAAGTATTTTGAAAATGCCATGCAAAAATACAAATACAAGGGGAATTATACCTACTGTTACTGTACTAAGTCTTCTCATTTCCAATTTATTTTAGAGGAAGGTTTGAAAAATGATATTCATTTGGAGACCTCTTCAGCTTTTGATATTTCGATTATCAAACACCTGTATCAAAAGAGAAAAATAGATAAAAATATCTTTATTATTTGTAATGGATATAAGCGGCCTCTTTATCAGCAATATATTACCGAATTGTTGAATGATGGTTTTACCAACTGTATTCCAGTACTTGATAATTTGAAAGAGCTGGCAGAATATGAAAAAAATGTGAATCACCCTTTCCAAATAGGAATTCGGGTAGCAGCCGATGAGGAACCTAATTTTGAGTTTTATACTTCTCGTTTAGGGATTCGGTACAATGATATTACCTCCTATTATCAAAATCATATTCAAGGCACCAAAGTACAGCTTAAACTGTTGCATTTCTTTATAAACACAGGAATTAAGGATACAGCTTATTATTGGAGTGAGTTAAGCCGGTTTATTTATAAATATTGTGAATTGAAGAAAGTATGTCCAGAATTGGATACTATTGACATTGGGGGAGGCTTTCCAATTAAATCTTCACTCCAATTTGAATATGATTTTCAATATATGGTGGATCAGATCATAGAAAATATTAAATGGATTTGTGATAAAAATGATACACCTGTTCCGCACATCATGACCGAATTTGGGACTTTTACAGTGGGAGAAAGTGGTGCGACCATATATTCCGTCCTTGGGCAGAAGCTACAAAACGATAAAGAATTGTGGTACATGATTGATGGCTCCTTTATTACGCATTTGCCCGATATCTGGGGGGTTAATCAAAAGTATATACTTTTGCCATTAAATAAGTGGAGCAATCATTTCCATAAGGTTAATCTGGGTGGACTTACGTGCGATAGCATGGATTATTACAACTCTGAAGCCCATTCTTCAGAAGTTTTCTTGCCTAAACGTGACCATGAAGAGGACGAATTGTTTATTGGCTTTTTCCATACCGGGGCCTACCAGGAATCTTTAGGAGGGTATGGAGGTATTCAACATTGCCTTATTCCTTCACCTAAACATGTAATTATTGATAGGGATGAAAATGGGAAGATACATTCCTGGCTTTTTAGTGAAGAACAGCACAGTGAAAGCATGTTAAAAACATTGGGCTATCAATAAGTCAAAATAGGAAATAATTAGAAATGATGAGTGAAATACTGTTAAGTATTGCTAATTTCTAAAAATGCTTTTTTCTAGTACTTCCAAGATGGCCTGTTGCTTAGTTTTTGTGTTTTTAGCTTTTATTGATAGATTTGAAGCTTTTGCCCCTTCATGCAAAAACTAAATTTATAAATTTCTCCTGATATTTTAGACTTTTTTATGTCAGGGGGGTATTATTTATATATCGAATTAACTTTATATATTGAATTAACTCAAATTATCAATTGATTTTTAATGCTTAGTTCAAATGACGGTTTAGTGGTAATTCCTACCTATAATGAAAAGGAAAATATTGAGGCTATTATTCGGAAAGTAATGTCTTTGGAAAAGCTTTTTCATGTTTTGGTGGTGGACGATAGTTCTCCGGATGGAACAGCGAAAATTGTTCGAAGTCTCCAAGAGGATTATCCGGATCGTGTTTATTTATTGGAAAGAAAGGAAAAGTCTGGGTTGGGAACGGCTTATATTCATGGTTTTAAATATGCTCTGGAAAAGGGATATGAGTATATTTTTGAGATGGATGCGGATTTTTCTCATAACCCAGAGGACCTGATAAGGCTTCATGCTGCTTGCGTAAAAGAAGGGTATGATATGTCTATTGGTTCCCGCTATGTAACGGGAGTGAATGTGGTGAACTGGCCTATTGAACGGGTCTTAATGTCCTATTTTGCCAGTACTTATGTGCGCTTTATTACGGGGATGTCCATTAGAGATAGTACTGCAGGTTTTAAATGCTATAACAGAAAGGTATTGGAAACGATCGATTTGGACAAAATAAAGTTTGTGGGATATGCCTTTCAAATTGAGATGAAATTTACAGCCTGGAAATATGGGTTCAAGATAAAGGAGGTTCCTATTATTTTTACAGATCGTACAAAGGGAGAATCTAAAATGTCTGGAGGGATTTTTTATGAAGCTGTAATTGGCGTAATTAAAATGAAAATTGATAGTTTTTTTAAGAAATATATCAGACGAGTAAAGGTAATCTAGCAATTAGGTTAGTATTTGGAAGTCTTTGAAAAATTGCATCCTTTATTCTCGAGGATGCATTTTTTTTGGATGAAGTAAAATTTTAAAAAGCATGGGGATCCTATCAAATTGTTTTCTTCTGATCCGGTTGATGGCGAACAGTATAAATGCTGGATATAGCAATAGTAAAGCCAATGGTTTGAATTTTAGTGTAAAAAGTATCCTACTTCGTACCCAATAAAAATCTGCTAATTTGCTGTTTGACCCAATGGTAGCACTTCCTTTATGATAAACTTTTGAGGCTTTTCTGATGGAAACACAAAGCCCTTTTTTCTTTCCTCTTTTTACCCAATCCAGCTCTTCAAAATATAAAAAATACCTTTCTTCCATTAATCCCACTTTTTTTAAAAAAGTATCCGATATCATCATAGAAGCACCAGCAGGATAATGGCTTTCTCTTGTATCTTTATATAGCTTTAATTTCCCAAGCCATTCGTTGTAGCGGGATGCAAGTAGTTGAACCTTTTGGGGATCCTTGTATTCCCTTAGTTGGCTTCCTGTAATGCCTGTTTTCTTTTGGGAGTCAAAGGCAGCAACCAATTCCCTTAGAGCAAGTGGATGTACAACAGTGTCATTGTTAAGTAACCATACATAAAAATTAGATTTTACTGATAGTAGAAGCTTTAAAGCTACATTGTTGGCATGGGCAAATCCATTATTGGCTTTAGTTCGAATAAGGATTATTTGTTCATACAAAAGGTTTGCATCAAAGATTTCATTCTCCTCCAAAAATTGAAATGGAATGGGCTTGGGAGAAAGGGGGTATACTAAATTCGGTAGGTTGCATTCCAGTTTATATTTGTTTTCTCCTATAAGCCAGGATTTTATTTGTTCGATGGAATATTCTGTTGGAGAGTTATCTACTACTACAATTTGATAATGCTGATAGGCCTGATTGAATATGCTTTCCAGGCATTCAATTGTATCTTGCCAGCCATTGTAATTGACAATAATGATGTAAACTTTTGCTTCCTTCTGAGGCATACCAATAATATGAGGTTTCCTGAAAGTAAAACTCTAGCCCAATGAAAGTGTTATGCGGTCTTAAGGATTAAATAATGTAATTATTTTAGTGGCTGCCAATTTGTGAGGGTTAGTCTTTGTGTTGTTTAAACTGAAACTTTTGTGATTTCTTTTTACTTTATTTGGAACCTGCTCTTAACTTTCATTTACTTATTTCATTTCTTTTACCAAAGAAATGGAATCACGGCTTTTCGGTTAGCGGGGTAATCAGAGAAATTATTTTTGTACCAACGGTGATGGTCCAGAGTTCTGGGAATTAAATTGACCATTGACCATAAAGCAAAAGAGAAAGCAGGTAAGGAAAAGCAAATTAGGAAAAATCCCCACCATTCGATGATTTCCCCTAAATGATTGGGACAACTCACGTACTCGAACAACCAACCTTTTGGAATTTTATAGCCGGTTTCTTTCCCTTGGCGTAAGGAAATTAGATGTTGATCTGAAACATGATTGATGATCATACCGACAAAAAAAACAGAAAGTCCAATGAGAACATGGTAAGAAAGAATTTCTTCCTTAATTAAAGGTGTGGATAAATACCCCAGGAAATAACCATTAAAAAAACCGTTTATGCCATTAAAAAATATGCCCATTAAGAGAATAAGTAAAGGCATCTTTTTCCCTTGTGTTCTTAAACGGAAGGGAAAAATAAAAACACGATTACCATAGTGAACTACCCATAATATTAAAATTAACCAAAGAAGGGGCGTTTTTTGTTGTGGACCACTTAATGCTAAAAAAGGAAAAATCAGGAGAGCTGGTATTTCCATAATTAGCCAGGCCTTTCGGTTGTCTATCATTCGGCCCCAACCCGAATGAGTATGTCTCCCATAAGGGACCTTTATTTTTAATAGCAAAGGAAAAAGAATTAAGGCGAGAGAAATCCAACCCGTTAAAAGGTAGTGATACAGATATTGCAAAATTAAAGAATTGGGTTAGGTTAAATGGCTTATTTAAAGGTACGAAAGGGGAATATACAAGATTTGTGTTCTAAAACGATCGAATTTGCAGAATTTAATTATGATTTATCTAAAAAAAATACTTAAATAAATGTTAAAGGCCATTAAGATCTTGAAAGTTTAATTATGTATTTATTTCAGAAACCATTCGAAATAAATTCGTTTCTGATAGAAAAATTAGTAATTGAAACTAAAAAAAAGGAGAGCGACATATTTTTGAAACCTTACCATAAGTATAGTCAACCTCTGTTTGTCCCACTTCTCTAACTCTCCCAATTTGGTAATCAATAGGGACATCACCTACTTGATCTATTTTATTGTTATAATTGTAAGAAATAGATAGTTTACCAATTTTGTTAATCCGGCCTCGGTAATCATGTGAGATAGGAATTTTTCCTATTCTTTCTACCCGTCCTTTGTAATCTCTATCAATATCCTTTCCTTTAAATGATCTGGAAAGGATTCTTCCATCATCTGCACAACAATAAATTTTCCGATATTTAAAATAAAGATCCCCTCTTCTGGAAATAAAAAAAGTGATTCCTTCTTCCTCAAACTGCATGACTTCCTGGCCTTCCAGTCGAGTACTGTAATCCGTATTATTTTGGTCATTTTGAATCATGGCCACTGCTTTTCCTTGAAAATTAAAGTAAAGCAAAAACAAAATGAAAACCCCAAATCCCAAAAAGCGTCTCATGTGTCAAAAATTTAAAACGCATTTTTAAATGAAAAAAGTTGAATTGGCTCCACTTCACCTAAAAAAGTAAAGGGCAAAACAGCAAAAGTTCATATGTAGAAAACGCCCAAATGAATTAGGGTATTGCACTGAGATAGTTAGACCATTTGAGTCCACCGTACAAGTGAAAAATATTTACGGCTAAGGAATAAGCTTTTTTGAAAGCTGTGAAAAACGTTAAACAAGCTCTAAACAACCTTAAATCACTTCTTGATAAATTTTTAGGGTTTGGGAAGCAGTATATTCTTTGGTAAAGTACTTAAGATTGTCATGGGCATTTTCAACCAGGCGTCTTATTAATTCTGGATCACGTGCCAGGCGAAACACCTGATTAGCAAGACCTTTTGCATCTTTAACCTCAGCTGTAAGCCCAGTTTTTTCATCAAGTACAATTTCAGGTATTCCTCCTGCTCGAGTGGTTACAACGGGGACCCGACAGGCCATAGCATCCAGAATGGAAGTGCCCAGTCCTTCCATTTCAGAGGTCAGCATAAAGATATCTAATTGTGGAAGAATTGTGGGAATGTTATTTAGAAATCCAGTTAACACAAAATGTTCCTGTAGGTTCTTTTCAGCAATGTACTTCTCAATAGAGGCTTTTGAAGCTCCATCCCCAATAATGAAAAATTTTGCCTTCAATCCCTGCTTAAGTAGCAATTCAGCGGTGTCAATAAAAGTATAATAACCTTTATGGGGAGCCAGTGCTGCAATCTGACCAATAATTAGTTCTTCCTTCTTTATATGATATTTTTCTCTTAAAGAAAGGGTGTTATTTGCCTGGGAAAATTTATCTAAATCTATGCCGCTATGAACAGTTGTAACTTTCTTTTTATCTTGGATAGCTTCCGAGGTTATTTTTTTTATTTTCTCCGAAACACAGATTATTTTCTCTATTCCTTCATAATTATATTTAAAACGGGAAAATAAAGAACGTTTTACAGGAAAATCTACCCTTCTGCTTAAAACTAGAGGAACTTTATTGCCAAAAAGATGAGAAAGAACACCAGCTCCATGTGAGGAGGGAGCATGCATGTGAATCAGATCAATTTCATTTTCTTTGCAATATTTTTTGATCCCAAGGATAGTGGAAAAATCGAATTGATTTCGGAAAGAAAAAGCCCTGTAAGCAATATGATTTTCCCTACAAAAATCCTCAAAAGGGCTGCCTTTTCGGCAGGCTACAAAGTTTTTAATTCCTCTTTTATCGAGTTCTCCAATTAAATAGGATATTTGTTGCTCTCCGCCTCTCCAACTTTTTTCTGAACTAAGATGTAGTACTTTCATGATGTGATCACGGTTTTTGGTAATTGGTTTATCAAAGCAGGGTGTCCCAAACAAAAAATATCAAAAATCTTTACCTCAACCTCTTTTTCCCAGAAGCAAAAAACTTGTGGGTTATTAAAATAATCTTTGCAATTAACCCTAATCAGAATGTTCTTTTCTAGTACTGAAAAAAATCCTGAATTCCATTATTTTAATAATTTGTCTAGTTTCTCTATAAAATTTTAGAGAGCTATCTTCCCCGACCCTTTTAATCCGGTTCTGTGGGCTAAACGTAAATTGTGCTATAAAATTGGTATAAATATATCATTTATACTAAAAAAACATGCCATTAGGCAATGGATTTGCGCCTTTTTCGAACATTCCCAAGTAAAAGTTGTTAGGTACAACACAGGTAGTTATCTCCAGACAGGAACTCTTTGAGACCTGATTTTACCTTCCTTGATTTCTCTCTGCTATGGAAAAAGAATTATTTTACTATGATCAACTTCGAAAGGAGATGATTGATTTCCTCCCTAATAGTATTCATCGTTGCATTGAATTTGGTTGTGCAAAGGGGCGATTTTCCAGTTTTATTAAGGAAAAATATAAGGCGGAATCCTGGGGAGTTGATTTGGATGAAGATGCGATTCGTTCAGCTGAAAGAAAGTTGGATCGTGTTCTTTGCGGTGACGCTTTGGAAATGATTGAACAACTTCCTGATAATTATTTTGATTGCCTGATCTGCAACGATTTTCTGGAACATCTAAACTATCCAGATGCCTTTTTAAGAAGGATCAAAAAAGCTTTAAAAAAAGACGCATATTTGGTCTGTTCCCTTCCAAATGTCCGATATCTTAATAATTCTATTGAATTTTTAATCAAAAAAGACTGGCAATATAAGGAAGCAGGCATTTTGGACTATACTCATTTCCGGTTTTTTACCAAAAAAAGCTTGGAAAGGATGTTGGAATCATGCAAGTTGGAGATAGAATTGATAAAGGGAATTAACCCAAAAAGTTCGCTAAAATCTCGTTTTCTTCTCTGGAGCCTTAATACGCTCACCATGGGTGCTACTAGTGATATGCGTTACTTGCAATTTGGGGTGAGAGCAAGGTTTACTTAGGGATTTTTTTAATAATTCTCAAATTAATAGGTAAGGACTGTGTACATTTAATACGAAAGTTTATTGATTATATTAGGGAGATTAATCATTAAAAGGTATGAGCTAAACTTTAGAATATTCTACATACAAATAGCCTCTACCGCGGATAATTCCCTAAAAAAGGCTATTTGTATTTACATTATATAATATAGGCAGAGAAAAGTGATTTATAAGACTGCAGACTTTCCCCACAATGAATTATATGAATGGAATTGGGTTTACCTAAATTTATAGATAAGCTTTCGGTAAATCCTTCGAAGACCAAAAGTGATATTTCTGTAACTTCCTACCTTTTTATTGTCGATAAGAGACCTCATATCCCCATTTAGGCTACCCTGACAAGATATTGTCGGCTCACACCAATAAATGTTAATAATACCCTTTTCAGTACAATAATTATGAAACCAATCAATGGCAAGAGAGCATTTTTCTTCTAAGCAACAGTTAATTAAAGCTTTTGCTGTTTTTAAATCAATCAAATATGCTCCTGCCATCCGATTTCTATCTTTGTGATATAACAAGGTGCCAGCCTTTTTTTCACTTCCATTTACATACCTTAGGTTGGAATCATCAAGGGAAATTAGAAAGTTTTCAAGATCTCTTTGCTTTATTTCCTCCAGTACTTTTGGAAATATTTTCTTAAAATTGGAGTAAAAAGTAATATCATCTTCCAAAATCAGAGCTAAAGGAATATTCTTTTCAATCATTCTTTCATAAACCAAGAGGTGCTTTAAGGCGCATGAAGTACGACTTTCCTTCTTTTTCATTTTTCCTGAAAAGTATTTTTCCAGAATTTGGTCATCGATTTCTTCCTTGTTTCCCTCTAAAATAAACTCCGCCTCTATTTTTTGTTTGCTTAGTTCATTTTTAATAGATCGTTCTCTTTCCGTTTCACCTTTTACGTGAATGACAAAAGTTTTTACTTGTGAATTATCCATAATTAAAAAATATTCCCCAAAGCTACTTAATATCTTGCAAAAAAATGGCTGAAGATGCTGATAATTATGCAACTAATAAAATGGAAAATAGCCTTTTTGACCAATAAAACATCCGTTCTCACCAATATTTATAAAGAACTGCAAAAAAAGACATTACAGGTAATATTAATGATTGGAATCAGAAGAGAGGAAGAGATAAGGGGCATTTTAAATCCATTCTTTTACCTTAAAGAAAAAGTATTAGAAAATTTCTATATATATTTTGTCCGACCTTCCTAAAAAGGCTTTTCTTGTG
>NZ_SMMB01000493.1 GCF_009711365.1 Xanthovirga aplysinae
TTTTGCCGGATCAGAGGCAGATAAAAAGAATGCCGGATAGGCCCCTGAAATTATCCCTACCATCAGGATAATCCCTGGAATAGTGATTAGTAGGTGTGGGTTGTTTAAGTAGTTGGAAGTAATTGATTTGGAAGCCAGATGATTAAAGGCAGGAAGGCTGATTTCAACCAAACCGATAGCCAGTAGAAAAGATAGCAAACTTAAAATAAAAGATTCTGATAGAAATTGAACCAAAAGTTGAGAACGAAAAGCTCCAGCAGATTTACGAATTCCAACTTCTTTTGCTCTTTCTGCGGAGCGGGCGGTTGCGAGATTCATATAATTGATACAGGCAATCAAGAGAATAATAAAGGCCATGGCAGAAAAAATATATACATATGTGATACTTCCATTGGCCTCATGTTCATCTATAAGTTTAGAATGTAGGTGAATGTCTTTTACAGGCTGAAGATAATACCGAAATCCATTCCCTTTCTTTTCAAATTCATCCATGGTGATACCCAGGTGATCATTTATCAGAGGGCCAATATATTTTCCAACCATGTTCGGAAATTTAGCTTCAAGTGCTGCGGTTGATGCATTTTCTTTTAGAACCACATAGGTGTAAAATTCATGAGTCCCCCAGTCTTGTTCTTCTACATAATCCTTGATGGTAGCCATGGAAAAGAAAGCACTGTAATGGAAATGGGAGTTTTGGGGTAAATTCTTAAATACACCTGTGACTTTGTGAGCTTGTTGTTTGTCCAGGGTAAGGGTTTTTCCCAAAGGATTTTCCTTACCAAAGATTTTTTTAGCGGTTGTTTCATCAATAATAATTGAATTGGGTTGGGTAAGGGCTGTCTTCGGATTACCTTTTAACAAGGGGATAGTAAAGACTTCAAATAAGGTAGAGTCCGCATAAGCCATATGTTCAGCTTTAAATGAGTTCTCCCTATAACTAATAAAATGGGATCCAGCCGTACTCATTCTGGTTACTTGTTCCACTTCGGGGAAGTCATTTTTCAGGGTTTCAGCTGCGGGAGCCGGTGAAGCAGCTTCTTGTTGATCGACTCCATTTAAAGAAATGTCAACCCTCACCCTATAAAGTCGATCAATTTTGGAATTAAACCGGTCATAGCTCAATTCATCCTGCACCCAAAAAAAGATCAACAAGCAGCAGGCCATGCCTACTGCTAGTCCCATTACATTAATAAAAGTATAGAGTTTTCGCTTTATTAAATTTCTAAAGGCGATTTTTATGTAGTTTTTTAACATGGTTTGATTTTAACAAGTATAGAAAAAATGTGCTGCCCTTTAAATTATTCAAGAAGTATGCCAGTAAAAATGGGGCTTTAGAGACGTAAAAGCAAGGTTTTATAAGTGAAGACGTCCGCCAGAAGACATTAACGTTCGCTGACGGACGGTATATATTTTTCCTAAACCTCCTGGTTGTTTTTAAACACTGGAAGGTCTGAAGATGGAAAATTTACTCATTCCTGATCGAATTTACAGGATCATCTGTAGCGGCTTTGACGGCATGGTAGCTCAAGGTAACCCAGGCCACAAGAAAAGAGAGTATTCCGGCCATAAAGAATATCTCCAGACCTATGGAAGTATGAAAATGAAAATTCTGCAGCCATTTATTCATCCCCCACCAGGCCAATGGACTTGCAATTAAAAATGCAATTATTAACAATTTTCCAAAGTTTTTGGAGAGAATTAGTACAATTTCCCTGATAGAGGCTCCCAACACTTTTCTTATCCCAATTTCTTTCTTGCGCTGTTCAGCAGTAAAGGCGGTTAAGCCAAATAAGCCTAAACAGGCAATAAAGATCGCCAAGCAGGCAAATACAGCAAAAATTTCTCCTGTTTTCTGTTCTTGTTTATACATACTGTTAAAGCGGTCATCCAAAAAA
>NZ_SMMB01000926.1 GCF_009711365.1 Xanthovirga aplysinae
GAGCTTGTTTTAATATTTTGTTTTAAAGCCATTAGAAAATTTCTAAACATGCTCTAAGAAGGAATAATAATGATTTAATTGATTTAATACCTGTGTCAAATTAAAATTTTCTATTTCCATTTTTTTACTTTTTCTAATAATGTAATTTAGTGCACTATTGACTAGGTTTAGTAAATTTATTCTTTTGAATTAACATTCTAGATTGTGGATAAAATTTCTATGGTAAACGATTTATATTTCATGAAAAAGTTCTTTATACTTCTTGCCTTAGCTCTTTTTATTGATGCTTGTAAAACCGTTCCTGTTACAGGGAGAAAACAAGTAGCCTTTATTTCAAATAATGAAATGTTGTCACTAAGCGATGCAAGTTATCAAAATGTGTTGGCAGATAGTAAGTTATCCACGAATCAGGCTCAAACCCAGATGATAAAGAGGGTAGGGGAAAAGATCAGCAAGGGAGTAGAAAAGTTTTTTGAAGAAAAAAATATGGCAAGTCAATTAGAGGGTTATCAGTGGGAGTTTAATTTGATTGAATCGGACCAGGTAAATGCTTGGTGTATGCCAGGTGGAAAGGTAGCCTTTTACACGGGAATTATGCCTATTTGTGAAGATGAAAATGGAGTGGCTGTTGTGATGGGACATGAAATTGCCCATGCCGTGGCTAACCATGGGAATGAGCGTATGTCTCAGGCATTGTTGCAACAGTATGGGGAGGTAGCTCTGGCGACTGCCATGCAAAATTCAGCTCAAACTACCCAAGCCTTAGCTTTGCAAGCTTACGGAGTAGGATCAACCTACTTGGGGGTACTTCCATATAGCCGTTTGCAAGAGTCAGAAGCGGACCAATTGGGCTTAATTTTTATGGCAATGGCGGGTTATGATCCCAATCATGCTCCCGCTTTTTGGGAAAGAATGCAGAATGCTAGTGGAGGGAACGAACCTCTTGAGTTTTTCTCCACTCACCCTTCTAGCGCAACTAGGATAGAATCCATTAAAAGGCAAATACCAGAGGCCATGCAGTATTACAAGCCCCAATAGAAGGAAACAAAGCTTGGACGAACAAAAAAGCTGTTCATCTGCTTCTATATGCATAAAGGTCTGAAATGTTTAAGAGGCAATTTGTTTATTTATTTCTCTTTGTGAAAAGTATTCCTTTAATCATTTGTTTGATAGAGGCACCCTTTCCCCCCCCTAGGAGAGAAGGGGTATAAGGAGAAAAGTTCTTAAGTTTTCTCAAGGAGAGTAGAAAATGCCTATTAGGATACTAAATTTATGCATGGAGAGATCTAAAGGTAGTGTATTTATTTAATGTGTTGGTACATTGCTTTTAAGAAATAGAGGCCTTGTTAAAAGGAATGAAGGAAGAGGAAGAGGCAGGAGGGACAATAAAGAGGCTTAGACGTGTAAGGCGGTTAATTAGTTTATTATCCGTTGACAAAAAAGCCATTTTTTATATTTATGTTTATGCTGTTTTTGCAGGGCTAATAAAACTTTCTCTTCCCCTGGGGATTCAGGCCATTATCAATTTTATTCAGGGGGGACAGGTTTCTTCTTCCTGGGCTATTCTTGTTTTTATAGTGATTTTAGGAGTGGCCTTAGCTGGAGGATTGCAAATCATGCAGTTGGTTATTTCGGAAAAAATCCAGCAGGGTATCTTTGCCCGTTCTGCTTTTGAATTTGCATATAGAATTCCTCGTTTGAAGTTCTCTGCGGTTTATAAACATTACCTTCCCGAATTAATCAATCGTTTTTTCGATACTTTGGAACTTCAAAAAGGTGTTGCCAAAATTCTAACTGATTTTACTACAGCCGCTATTCAAATCCTTTTTGGCCTCATACTTTTATCTTTTTATCATCCTTTTTTTGTCACTTATGGCTTGTTGTTCCTTGTAATTTTATTAATCATCTTTCGCATATTATGGGGTAGGGGGTTGCGACTAAGTTTGAAAGAGTCAGGGTATAAATTTGAGGTTGCCCATTGGTTAGAGGAATTAGGTAGAAATTTAGGAACCTTTAAACTGGCAGGGGAAAGTGAGCTGCCATTAGAAAGAACGGATGGTTGTGTGAATAATTATTTGTCTTCCCGGAAAAAGCATTTCAAGGTTTTGGTCCTCCAGTATGCTTTCACTATTGGATTTAATGTAATTGTAGTGGCGGGCCTCTTGGTTTTGGGTGGAGTGTTAGTGATTAAGCAACAAATGAACATAGGGCAATTTGTGGCTGCCGATATTGTGATTATCCTAATAATGACCTCCGTAGAAAAATTAATTTTAAGTCTTGAAACAATTTACGATGTCGTGACAGCGCTAGAGAAAATAGGTTCTGTCACCGACCTTTCCTTGGAGGAGGAAAAAGGGATTCCTTATGAGGAAATAGTAAAGGATACTGGATTGGAGGTAGCTCTTCATCAAGTTAGTTTTTCCTATCCCAATTCACCTCAACGGGCTTTAGAAAATTTGAATTTCAAAATAGAAGCGGGAGAGAAAGTAGCAATATGTGGGGCAAATGAATCAGGAAAAAGTACTTTAATTCATTTGATTGGAGGTTTATTTGATGATTATACGGGAACCGTCACTTATAATGGAGTCGCCATGGGGAATATTAATATCGCTAGTTTAAGGGGGAATATTGGGGATAGTCTTTCTTTCGAAGATCTTTTTGAGGGAAGTTTATATGAGAATATTACCATGGGGAAGAAAAATATTAGCTATCAACAGATACTGGATTTAGCCAAGCACTTGGACCTCCATGATTATATTAAATCCCTACCGGAGGGGCTGGCGTCTCCGGTTGATTCACAAGGAAAAAAGCTATCTGCAAGTATTAAACGTAAAATAATTTTGTTGCGTGGCACAGTATCCCGTCCTCGATTGTTATTGTTAGAAGATAGCATGGCTTTATTCGGGAAGGATACAAAGGAGAAAATCATCAATTACCTGACAGATAAAAATAATCCCTGGACCTTGATTTCTGTGTCTAATGATGAAAGTTTTGCAGCAAAGTGTGACAAAGTGGTCATTTTGGATAAAGGAAAAATAATTGGAATAGGAAAATTGGATGATTTTCGGCATAAACCATGGTTTTCAAAACTATTTGGGTGTTAATCCCTTTTTGGGGAGAAAATGAAAGCTCCAGGAGATTGCCTATTGGCTTATATTAAGTTGAATGTTAAATATTTCGACAAATCGAATAGAGGAAGGCAAAATAGATAAAAAGCGTTATCGCTCTTTTGGGCAGATTTCTCAGATAAGGTTTGGAAGGAAACTTGCCTATTGGTTAACAGGATTTTTATGTATTATTCTTTTTGTTTTAATGTTGCCCTGGAGACAAACAATTATTAGTGGAGGTGACCTAACCACCATTAACCCCAATCAAAGGCCACAAAGCATAAATTCAATCATTGCAGGTAGGATAGAGAAATGGTACGTGAAAGAGGGACAGCTGATAAAAAAGGGTGATACCATTGTACATATTTCCGATATAAAAGAGACTTATTACGACCCTAATTTGCTCAAAAGAACTGAAGAGCAATTAATAGCCCAAAGGTTAAAGGTAAAATCTTTGGAAGTGACGGTGAGTTCACTTGATAGACAAATTGACGCCTTAGAAAAAACTAGGGATTTAAAAATCAGTCAGGCCAAAAATCGGCTAACGCAGGCAAATCTTAAATGGGAGGCCGATAGCCTACTGCTTGAAGCCGCCAATATCAATTTATTAATTGCCAATCGTCGATTTAAGAGGTGGGAGCAGTTGCATAAGGATGGTTTGATTTCCTTAACTGATTTTGAAACTCGCCGCATGACTTTAAGACAAACACAGGCGAGTCAAATTGGGGCTAGAAATCAGTTGACAAGTAGTAAGAATGATATTATAAATGCTCAAATTGAATTGAATTCCCTTGAGAATCAATACCGTGATCGATTGGCACGGACTAATTCTGACAAGTTTGCTTCTCTTTCTGCACTTTATACCGCACAAGCTACTGTAGCCAAGACCGAAAACTTATATAAAAACTATTCGTTCCGTTTTGGGATTTATTACATAACGGCTCCTCAGGATGGATATGTGACCAGGGCCACAACAACCGGAATTGGGGAAACGATAAAAGAGGATGATCCTTTGGTGACATTTATGCCAGCAGATTTTCAATTAGCGGTTCAAATTTATGTAAACCCGGTCGATTTGCCTTTGATCAGGAAGGGACAAAAAGTTCGGTTATTATTTGATGGATGGCCCGCTATTGTCTTTTCTGGATGGCCTAATTTGTCTTATGGTTCCTTCGGTGGAATAGTAGTTGGCTATAATCAATTTATAAGTCCAAATGGAAAATATAGGGTACTGGTAGGTCCCGATCCGGATGATGTTCCGTGGCCGGCAGCCTTGAGGATAGGATCAGGAGCAAAAGGATTGGCTTTAGTGGGAAGAGTACCCGTATGGTATGAAATCTGGCGAAAGCTAAATGGTCTTTCCTCCAAACTATTATATCGGTCCTACCGGCGTAATGAAGTAGAGTGGATGAAAATCCCATTTTCGATTATATTACTCTTGGGAGTAATGGTGCAGTTCTCCTATGCTCAAACCCCGGAAATATCCGAGGACAGTACTTTTATTTTTACCTTGGACCAATTTAATGCCCTAGTGGGGGCATATCATCCCGTTTCCAAGCAGGCAGGGGTGCTTACCGAACAAGGTAGAAAGTTCCTATTAAGCACGAGAGGGGCTTTTGATCCCTTTGTATTTACGAACCTGGAAAACAAATTCTTTAATTTACAAACCTATTGGCTAATTCAACGATTTGGATTTCAATTTCCCACCTGGTATGGATTCGAATTTTTGGTGAAGTATGAAGAAAATTTTGGAGATTTTTTGAATCCTCAAAATTTTACTCCCCGAGGAGGGTTTCTTACCATGGGAGCTTCTTTATCTGCCGTCAGAGGTTTTTTTATCGATGAACGCCGGGCCGCTCTTCGGCAAGGTCAAATAATAGAACAGGCCACATTAACTGAAAGGCTTTCTGTTTTGAATAACTTATTTCTGGAGTCTAGCACCCAATATTGGAATTGGGTTAATAGTTATCAAAAATTAAAGGTTTGGGAGGAGTTCGTTGAATTATCTGAGTACCGATATTTTTTTGTGAAAGGAATGTATAAGCAGGGGGCAAATCCTGCCATTGACACATTGGAAGCCTATATCCAATATCAGGACAGGGAAGTAGCTCGAAATGATGCTTATCTATTTTTTAAGAATCAAGGTCTTAATCTTTCGAACTTTCTTTGGACGGAAGATAATATTCCTTTAGAGATATCAGATAAGCTAGTTCCCCCTGATACCCTGGATATTGGACTTCAAGAAAATATTGATTTTGATTCTCTTCAAGCGATGATCATTAGCTTAAGGGAGTTTCATCCCGAATTAAGATTATTTAATTATCAGTTAGATATTTTAAATGTGGAAAGAAGGCTTAAGTTGGAGTTTTTAAAGCCCCAGGTTGATATAAGTTATTATTTTCTTTTTCAAACTTCTGG
>NZ_SMMB01000790.1 GCF_009711365.1 Xanthovirga aplysinae
ACCAGAATATAGATTGTTGGTACAAATTCTATGCCTTATTCAAACGAAAAAAAAGTAAATTAGTTATCTTTTTTTTGGGAGGTGATTTTTTTCTGTAAATAGTTCGAATTTTATTTAGAGGAGAATTTTGGATTATGATAGGAAGGGATGGATTATTAATGAGTGCTTATTTACTGAAAAGATGAAAAGCAAAAAGAAAAGACCACCTTTTTAAAGTGGTCTTCTGGAATTCAAAGTTTTATAACTTTATTAATGTTGAGGAATCTGCTCAAATTTAACAGCAGGGGCATTTTTAAAGGATTCTCTAGGTTTTAAATTTAGCGTTTGGAACATTTTTTTATCCAAATCTTCTTCAGGATTTGGGGTCGTTAATAACTTGTCTCCTGCAAAAATAGAGTTGGCACCTGCTAAAAAGCACAAAGCCTGCTCTTCCGTATTCATTCTAACTCTTCCCGCCGAAAGCCTTACCATAGCTTTTGGCATGATGATCCTGGCAGTTGCAATCATTCGAATCATTTCCCAAACCGACACTCTTTCTTGATCTTCTAGTGGAGTTCCTTCTACGGGTACTAAGGCATTAACAGGGACTGATTCAGGGTGTTCTGTCATATTAGCCAAGGTATGCAACATGCCGATGCGATCATTTTCAGATTCTCCCAATCCAATTATTCCTCCGGAACAAACGGAAATATTTGCTTTCCGGACATTATCGATGGTTTCTAGTCGGTCGTCATAAGTACGTGTAGAGATAATCTCCTCATAATGTTCCTCACTAGTATCTAGATTATGGTTATAAGCGTACAATCCGGCATCTTTTAATTTTTGAGCTTGTTCTTCGGTAAGCATGCCCAAAGTACAGCAAACTTCCATGCCCATTTCATTGACCCCTTTTACCATGTCTAGTACGCGGTCAAAATCACGGTTATTTCTTACTTCTCTCCATGCAGCACCCATACAAAATCGAGTGCTCCCAGCTTCTTTGGCATTGAGGGCAGCTTTAAGAACCTCTTCAGTAGGAAGAAGTTTTTCCACTTTAACATCCGTATGATATCGGGCGGCCTGAGGGCAATATGAACAGTCTTCCGGACATCCACCCGTTTTTACCGAAAGTAAAGTGCATACTTGTACTTCGTTAGGATCGTGGTTTTGTCTGTGCACACTGGCTCCCCTATAAATTAACTCCATGATTGGAGAATTATATATTTTGGCTATTTCCTCTCTTGTCCAGTTGTTTCTAATCTCGGTCATATTTCGGTGTTTAAGAAATAGATAGTTTTTTCTCCTAAAGCAGTAGTGACTAGGAATACCCTGTCTCTACAAAGCGTTTAATCAAGGTGTAAATATAGGAAGGCCTATAGGAATCTCAAAAACTATCTATTTCTTAAATGTTAATCTGGCAAATTATTGGATAATCAAATCAAAAGGTAATCTGGTTTGTAGGCCATCCATTTCTTTAATCTCTTCCAGGTGTTGGATGTAAGGAGCCATTTCACCATATTTTTCCATTCTTATTCGAGTTTCAAGGTCGGTGCTAAATTCTTCAAAAATTTGTTCAAATACACCTTTTTGTTTCGGGTAGTATCTTACTTTATAGTCATCCTCTACACCTGCTTTTTTTGCAGCGATGTTAATGGCATCCTCAAGTCCCCCTAATACATCCACTAGGCCGTTTGATAAAGCTTGTTCTCCCGACCAGACGCGTCCTGAAGCGACTTGTTTCAGTTTTTCTAAAGACATATTTCGGCCTTCAGCCGCTTTGGTGGTAAAGGCTTCGTATCCTTCCTCCACTGATTTTTGAATAACACTCTTTTCAAAGTCACTCAATGGCCGGGTGGCTGTCATGATATCAGAATATTTTCCGGTTTTTACTACATCTGTAGTGATGCCTAATTTATTATTCAAAAGTCCCTTTGCATTTACTATAATACCAAAAATTCCTATAGAACCGGTAATGGTATTGGGTTCTGCTACAATGGTATCACTAGCCATGGAAATATAATAACCTCCAGATGCTGCGTAATCTGACATGGAAGCAATTACTGGCTTTTCCTTTGTTGCCAATTTTACCTCTCGCCAAATTACATCGGAGGCCAGTGCACTACCTCCTGGTGAATTGACCCGTAGAACGATTGCTTTTATTTTTTTATCCTTTCTAGCTTTTCTAATGGCTGCCGCAAAGGTGTCGGAACCGATAGCATTCTCTCCTCCCTTACCAGAAACAATATTTCCGGAGGCAACAATTACGGCTATTCGATTAGCTGATACTTTTGTATTGGAATAGCTTTTCCTGTACTTTTTGTAAGTGACAGTTGGAATCTTTTCTTCTTGTTCTAGTTCCAGTTCTTGCCGAATAGCATCTTGTACTTCATCAAAATAGGCAAGTTGATCCACCAATTTGTAGGTTTTAGCATCTTTTGCATTTCTTACCAATAGATTTTCTGAGATGTTTTTTAACTCTTTGTTATTGATTTGCCGGCTGTTGGCAACATGTTTTAAATAAGTATTGTATAAAGAATTAATTAACGCAGTGGTTTGAATTCTGCTTGCTTCGCTCATGTCTTCCCGGATAAAAGGCTCTACGGCACTTTTGTAATCCCCCACACGAAATATTTGGGGCTCTAATTCCAACTTCTCAAGCGTTTTTTTAAAGAAAATATTCTCAGCTTTAAACCCATTAAATTCCAATAATCCACGTGGATTGAGAAAAACTTTGTCCGCAACAGAAGCTAGGAAATAGTCAGCTTCAGAAAAAGTTTCTCCATAGGCATAAATAAACTTTCCGGAGGATTTAAATTCCTGTAGGGATTTACGAATTTCTGAAAGACTGGAATAACCGGCTTGAATAGAACGAGGTTCCAGGAATATCCCTTCTATTTTATCATCATTTTTGGCATGTTCGATGGCTTCCATCAGCTGTATCAAACCAACCTTATTGTCTCCATCTGCCCAATATGGGAATTCTCCAAAAGGATCATCTTTTGTACGCTCCACAATTTGTTTGTCAAGCTTTAACTCCAGAACTGTATTTTCTTTTAATTTTACCTCTTCTTCTTTAGAAGCTGAGGAAATTATAATTATAAGCAACACCAAAGTTAATCCACTGAAAATGATCAGTCCGACTATAGTTGCTAAAACGATTTTAAAGAATCTTCCCATCTAATTATTTTTTTGGTCGGTTCACTATATTAAATACGTAAAAGTAGGACAAGGTTTATTTTTTGTTTCCAGATTAGCTTGTTTGCTATATTCTCTAGGAACCCCTTGGAAGTTTAATGCAAAAAAACAATGGAATAGGAATTAATAACCATTGTGATTTTACTAATATTTAAAGGGATATTAAACCATATTTTCTTAGAATAAGGGTTATTTTGCTTGCCCAAATTAAGTAAAATTAAAAAGATTTAAATAAAAATAGGGCCTAGGCTGCCTTTTTTGTATAAAATGGGCTGGAAAGCTATCATTATAAGTACAGAAAAACTTTTCCAGATTTGAGTAAGTAGGACTTTTTTTTTTGTGTAAAAAGGACTTTAAAGTTTTTATTTTGTTGAGGTTGAATTGATTATCAAAAGAAATGAGTGGTGTTTTTTTATTATTAGGAACTAATTTAGGAGATCGGGCTATCAATTTGAAAAAAGCCAGAACTTTTTTAGAGGACGAAGTTGGTTTATTAGTAAAGGTTTCTTCCATTTATGAAACGGCTGCATGGGGTGAAGAAAAGCAGCCAGCATTTTATAACCAGGTATTGGAGGTAAGTACTGACCTTAACCCAGAGGATTTATTAGATAAAGTGTTGGAAATAGAAAAGAAAATGGGAAGAGTTCGATTGAAAAAATGGGGGCAACGGTTAATTGACATTGATATATTGTATTATCAAAGCCAGTTGATTGATTCTCCTAAGTTAACTGTACCCCACCCATACCTTCACCTTAGACGATTTACGCTTATGCCGCTGACAGAAATTGCACCAAACTTTGTCCATCCTCTAATTAAAAAAGATTCTGCGACCTTACT
>NZ_SMMB01000820.1 GCF_009711365.1 Xanthovirga aplysinae
AATATAATAAGTCACCCTGTGGAAAATCACATTTAGTTAGCTACTACCATTTAAACTATAAAAATAAAAAAGGTTTGAACTAATCTGCCCAAACCTTTCTTATTTTTATGGAATATCCAAATACTTATGGATCTGCAAGGAAACCTGCCATTTGGGGTTTTCTTTCACATAATCAACAATTAGGGGCATAATCTCCTCTCTTTTATCCCATTCCGGCTGCAAAAACAACTGGCATTTTGAGTTTACTTTTTCAGCAAAAGATTCAGCCCATTTAAAATCACTTTTATTATAAATGATAATTTTCAATTCATGAGCTTTATCATAAATCTCTGGCATTGGTGCCTTAAATTTCTTTGGAGAAAAACAAATCCAATCCCAATCTCCACTAAGAGGGTGAGCTCCGGAAGTTTCAATATTTGTTGTAAACCCTGCCTTATGTAAACTATTACAAAGGGAATTTAAATTGTACATCAAAGGTTCTCCACCCGTGACAACCGCCAATCGACCAGGAAATTTAACTGCTTCTTCTACCATTGCTTCAACAGAGACTAAAGGAAACTTATCTCCATCCCATGACTCTTTCACATCGCACCAATGGCACCCTACATCACATCCTCCTAAACGAATAAAGTAGGCCGCTTTTCCTCTATGGTGTCCCTCACCCTGTAAAGTATAAAAAGCTTCCATGAGTGGAAGCTTCTCCATATTTGATATTTCTTTAGTAGAAATCATCGATTTTATCCTATAAATCCTTCCCTTATTTTCCTAATTTGACACTTCGAAATATAATAAATAATCTCTTCAAAGTGGAGAGGCAAAAACTGGTGTATCTATCCAATTTTGTAATTCCTAACTCTCTTAATTAGTTTTTACTCCACTTCTATCCCTGAGTAAACAGCATCTTGTGCCGCCAAGAGTGTATTCCATAATAAAGATGCTATAGTCATTGGCCCCACTCCCCCAGGTACAGGAGTTATAAAACTACTTTTAGGGTACACTTGCTCATAGTCCACATCTCCTTTTAATCTATAGCCTGATTTCTTAGAAGCATCCTCTACACGGGTAATCCCCACATCGATAATAATCACTCCTTCTTTCACCATATCAGCAGTAACGAAACCAGGAATCCCTACGGCAACAATCAAAATATCTGCCCTTTTGGTAAATTCCTCCAGATTTTCTGTATATCGATGACACAAGGTTACCGTAGCATCTCCCGGATAGCCAGATCCGGCCATTAAAATACTCATTGGAGAACCCACAATGTGACTTCGGCCAACCACTACACAATGCTTTCCTTTGGTTTCAATTTGGTACCTTTTCAACAACTGTAAAATTCCGTAAGGAGTAGCCGCAATATAAGCGGGAAGATTTTTAGCCATCCTACCCACATTTTCAGGATGGAAACCGTCCACATCCTTTTCCGGACGAATTCTATCGGTGACTTTTTCCACAGAAATATGTTGAGGCAAAGGCAATTGTACAATCAGGCCATCAATATCATCATTTGCATTCACTTCTTCGACTACGGTGAGCAACTCCTCTTCACTAATATTCTCGTCAAAACGTAAAAGAGAGGATTCAAAACCCACTTTCTCACAAGCTCTGACCTTATTATTCACATAAGTTTCACTTGCACCGTCATTTCCTACCAAAATAGCCGCTAGATGAGGAACTTTACCTCCCTGCGCCTTTATTTGTTTCACCTGTTCTTCAATCTCACCCTTGATTTCCTCTGCTGTCTTTTTCCCGTCCAGAATCGTTGCCATTTGTATTATATTGAGTTTGGAATTATTTTTTGATTATCACTACCAAAAGATCCTAAGAATTTAAGTCACAGGCCCTTTACTCTACACTTTTCATCAATCTAATTTAAGAACCGCCATAAATGCTTCTTGTGGGATTTCTACATTCCCCACCTGTCTCATTCTTTTCTTTCCTTTCTTTTGCTTCTCCAGTAATTTACGCTTCCTGGAAATATCACCACCGTAACATTTAGCAATAACATTCTTTCTTAAAGCTTTTACAGTCTCTCGCGCAATTACTTTAGTTCCTATAGCTGCCTGAATAGCTATTTCAAACATTTGTCTTGGCAACAACTCCTTCAGTTTTTCACAAAGTCTTTTCCCCCACTCATAAGCTTTATCTCTATGGACAATGGCAGAAAGTGCATCCACTTTTTCTCCATTTAACATGATATCCAGCTTCACCATGGTAGATTGCCTAAAACCAATCAATTCATAATCCAAAGAAGCATACCCTCTAGAAATGGTCTTCAGTTTATCAAAGAAATCAAATACTATTTCTCCTAAAGGTAGCTCAAAAGTAAGCTCTACCCGATCGGTGGTAAGGTACACCTGATTTTTTATCTCTCCCCGCTTATCAATACACAAAGAGATAATCGGCCCCACAAATTCTGCCTTTGAGATAATCTGCGCCCGGATAAAAGGTTCCTCCACATGAGCAATGGCATTCGGCTCGGGCAGTTCAGAAGGTGCATTTACTTCAGTTGAAGAGCCATCTTTCCCAATACCATGGAATTGCACGGAAGGTACTGTTGTAATAACGGTCATATCAAATTCCCGCTCTAATCGCTCCTGAACAATCTCCAGATGCAACATTCCTAAAAATCCGCAACGAAATCCAAAACCTAAAGCGGCTGAAGTTTCCGGTTCCCAAACTAAAGAAGCATCATTTAATTGTAACTTCTCCATAGAGGCCCTTAATTCCTCATACTCTGTAGTGTCCACAGGGTAAATCCCGGCAAATACCATAGGTTTTACCTCCTCAAAACCCGTAATGGCTTCCGTACAAGGCTTCTCCACATGGGTGATTGTATCCCCCACCTGCACTTCCTTGGCCACCTTAATTCCTGATATAAGGTAACCCACATTCCCAGCACTAATGGATTTTTGTGGATCTTGCTCGAGTTTCAAAATACCAATTTCGTCGGCATCATATTCGCGACCGGTATTCATAAACTTCACCTTATCTCCTTTATTAATAGTACCATTAAATACACGGAAATAAACCTCTACCCCTCGGAATGAATTATAAACCGAATCAAAGATCATCGCCTGCAAAGGTTTATCGGGATTTCCTTTAGGTGCAGGAATGCGTTCCGCTATGGCCTCTAAAATATCATCAATTCCAATTCCTGCTTTTCCACTGGCCAAAATGATCTCTTCCGGATCACAGCCCAAAAGATCCACGACCTCATCGGTCACTTCTTCCGGACGGGCACCGGGCAAATCAATTTTATTCAATACAGGAATGATTTCTAAATCATTCTCTAAAGCCAGGTAAAGATTTGAAATGGTTTGTGCTTCAATTCCCTGTGATGCATCTACAATTAATAAAGCGCCTTCACAGGCGGCAATAGATCGGGATACTTCATAAGAAAAATCAACGTGTCCCGGAGTGTCAATTAAATTATAAGTATAAGCCTCACCCTTATGCTGATACTGCATCTGTATAGCGTGGCTCTTGATCGTAATTCCCCTTTCCCTTTCCAGATCCATGTTATCCAGCAATTGATTTTGCATTTCACGATCTGAAACGGTCTGTGTATGTTCTAACAACCTGTCGGCTAATGTACTTTTGCCATGATCTATATGAGCAATAATGCAAAAGTTCCTGATTTTATCCATTGATACCATATAAGGTGCAAAAATAGCTATTTATTGGACTTTATTTGCATAAACGTCTTTTAAATTATGGAATTGTCCTTAAACCAATGAATAGTGAATAATGAAGAATAAAGAATTGCCCAGATGTTGGATTTCAGCCCCTGTAACCCTGAATTTTCATTCTATTCTCTCAGGCATTTCTTTAAAAAATCAACACCAGGGTACTGAAGCATCATCTAATTCTTAAAACCTCTGGATTAAAGGAACATGTCCAAAAAAACATTTACAATAATTTAGAAAGCTTAAACCCAATATCCTTCTTTTTTTGAGCTTTCACTTATAAGCTGCTACGAACCTTAAATATTAAAAAAATACTTATTATAAAACAGCTCTTCATATCACACAACTCTTTCTCGGCATCATCTATAACTAATAGTTATTTTTTACAACACTCTTCCTTTCAAACTTCTTTTATTACTAGATAAATACAATTAAAATTAAGATTAATGAAATCTCTATTTTTATTTTGTTGTTTATATTAACATAAATGTCAATATTTGCAACAATTTAAGATTAAAAGCTGTCTAAAGTTCATAACTTCAATTGGTAGTGGGACAGGTAGTGTAGAGCATTTAATAAGATGGAAATGGATCAAAGAAGTATAGTACATATGGATTTGGACACTTTTTTTGTG
>NZ_SMMB01000983.1 GCF_009711365.1 Xanthovirga aplysinae
TTTTCCTTAGTAAGAAAAGGTATAATATTAAACATGGCTATAATTCATGAATAGATTCCTCGGTGTTTGTGGACTCATTATTTTATTGTGTGGAGGTGGTCATTTGCTTCTTGCACAAAGTGGAGGACAAAAGTCTTTTGAGTTTTTGTCATTACCTACTAACGCACGAACCGCGGCCCTGGGAGGAGTTAATGTTTCCTGGTATGGGGATGATGTAAACCAGTTCCTTTCCAATCCGGCATTATTAAATACTGAAGTTTCCAGGCATCTGGCCTTGAACTATTTGGATTTTTATGCGGGTATAGGATATACCAATCTTGTTTACGCCTTCAATAACGAAAAAACAGGAAATTGGGGAATTGGTATGCAATACCTTAATTATGGAGAAATTGAGGGAAGAGATGAAACCGGGGTGGAAACTGGGAAATTTAGAGCCAGTGATTTTGCAATAAACGTTTCCAAAAGTCATCAAATTGGCCCTATAAATATGGGGGTGAATTTACGTTTTTTATATTCTGGCGTAGAAAGTTTTAAAGCCCAGGCGTTGGTGGCAGATATAGGAGGGGTTTTTAAGCATCCCAATCAGGATTTAAGTATAGGCTTGGTCTTTAAGCATGTGGGTTTTCTTTTGAGTGATTTTAGTGCAACCAGCAATTCGAAAATTCCGTTTGACGTGCAAACGGGGGTTTCCTTTAAGCCAACTCATATGCCCGTTCGTTTTTCTTTGACAGCATATAATTTGGTCAATAAGCTTTATGAGGAAAAGGAAAATTTAACAGAAGAACAGCAAGCAGAGGAACCCTCTGTAGTAGATAAAATGGCTCGACATTTGGCGATTGGCCTTGAATTATTGCTTAGTAAGAATTTCAATGTCCGTGCCGGTTACAACCATTTGCAACGAAAGGAGTTAAGATTAGAGGGGACTTCCGGGGGAGCAGGTCTTTCGTTTGGCTTTCAGGCCAAAATTAAAGCTTTTGAGTTGGCTTATAGTCGGTCTTTTTACCATACTGCCGGAGGAACGAATTATCTTACTTTCGGAGGGAATTTAGACTCACTTTTTAAAAAGAAACTTTGATTCAAAAAAGAATCGTAAAGTTAAGTTGAATAGCTATTTATTTTAAAGATTTTATTTCATGTTAGAGAATGGAAATTATTTGACCCCAAGACAAATTGTTGAGGAGTTAGATAAATATATTATCGGGCAAAATGATGCGAAAAGAAATGTTGCCATTGCATTAAGAAACCGATGGAGAAGGATGAATGTAAAGTCCGAAATCCGGTCGGAAATAATTCCTAATAATATCCTGATGATTGGTGCTACTGGGGTGGGGAAAACGGAGATTGCCCGAAGGTTGGCCCGCCTGGCAGAGGCTCCCTTTAGTAAAGTGGAAGCTTCTAAATTCACTGAAGTAGGGTATGTAGGCCGGGATGTGGAGAGTATGGTTCGGGATTTAGTGGAACAATCTATAAATCTGGTTAAAAATAAAAAGAAGGAGCAAGTTCAGGAAAAGGCAGAAATAGCCGTAGAAGAGATTATTCTTGATGCCTTAATTCCGCCAATTAAAGGAAGTTCTGGAGTTAAAAAACTTACTCCAGAAGGCCAGGTACCTGAAAGTGATGAAGAACTGAATGAGAGAACCAGGGAGCGTTTCCGTGAAAAAATTCGTAATGGAGAGTTGGATGAGCGTAAAATTGAAATAAGCGTGAAACAACCTAATGCTGCAGGGGTAGGAATGATTGGTGGTGGCTTTATGGACGAATCTTCCATGATCAATTTACAGGAGATGATTGGTGGAATGATGCCTAAAAAGTCGAAAAAAAGGAAAGTTTCCATTGGTGATGCTAAAAAGCTACTTTTTGAGGAAGAAGCTGCAAAGCTTATTGATATGGACGATGTGAAGGACGAAGCTATTGCTAAGGCAGAAAATACAGGAATTATATTTATTGATGAGATCGATAAAATTGCTGGTGGTTCTGCTAAAGGTGGCAGCGGTGGACCTGATGTAAGCCGTGAAGGGGTGCAAAGAGATCTTCTTCCTATTGTAGAGGGTAGCGCTGTTAATACTAAATATGGAATTGTCCAAACGGAACATATCCTTTTTATTGCCGCTGGGGCCTTTCATGTGTCCAAACCATCGGATTTAATCCCCGAATTGCAAGGGCGTTTTCCGATCCGTGTGGAATTAGAAAATCTTACCAAAGAGAATTTTTATCAAATCTTGAAAGAACCTAAAAATGCCTTGACCAAACAGTATGAGGCTATTTTTGCTGCTGAAGGTGTTGAGTTGGCATTCCAAGAGGAGGCTTTGGAAGAAATGGCGGAAATGGCCTTTAATATAAACACTGAGGTGGAAAATATAGGTGCACGTCGTTTGCATACCGTGATGAGCCAATTGCTAAACGATTTTCTATTTGATGTTCCTGACGTGATTGGGGCTAATGCTAAGATTTCCATTACCAAGGAGATGGTTCGTGAAAAACTTAGCGGTTTGATTAAGGATAAAGATTTAAGTCAGTTTATCCTTTAAAAGGAAAAAGTTGTAGAGAACTCATTCTTTAAAGATTCAAATAATATGAAGCAGAGCCATTGGCTCTGCATTTTGCATTTTAACCATTTTATATGAATTTCTACTTTATTACTGGGACCAGTCGTGGACTAGGAAAAGGGTTGGCAGAGGTACTACTTAGTTCAGAAGAAAATCGAGTAATAGGAGTTTCTCGCTCAAAAACAATTGAGCATGAGAGGTATAAACACATTGCAGTCGATCTATTAAATCTGGATGAAGTAGAAAAAGAGTTATCTTCTATTTTTTCTACGGATGAAAGACCTTCTTCCTTGGTGTTGATAAATAATGCAGGGATTTTAGGAGAAATGGCTTATTCTGGTGAATTATCTTCAAGAAAGGTAGAGGATGTGTTTAAGCTCAATGTTACCGTTCCTGCAGTGTTAATGAACGAATTTATACGGATTTTTGCGGATGTATCTGTGGATAAAACCATTTTAAATATTAGTTCAGGAGCAGCAAGAAATGAATACGATGGATGGTCAAATTACTGTGCTTCAAAAGCTGCTTTAGATATGCTTTCAAAGGTTATTGCAGTTGAACAGAAAATAAAAGGTAATCCTCTCAAAATTTATTCAGCAGCCCCAGGAGTGGTAGAAAGTGCTATGCATGAACAAATAAGAAGCACAAATCAGGAAAACTTTAGTGCAAAGGGAAAGTTTCTGAATATGAAAGCAAATGACCTTTTGATGAGCCCTCAGGATGCAGCAAAAAAGTTACTTTATTTAATAGATAATTCCAGTGATTACCCTGATGTTATCCAGGACGTTCGTGATTTTGTTGTTTCTTAAAATCTTGGCTCATCTACCTTCTTGGGATAATCAAAAAATATAAATTTCCCTTTTTGAGTACTGATGTCAGTCCACTTTTTACAATTGAATTCAAAAGCTACAATGCCGCAAGTAGGAATATTATCAATATCCAGGGAACCTATCTGATTGGCTAAGTCCGTTATTCCAGGGTTATGTGCAAAAAGCATTAGGCTATTAACTTGATCTTTCTGATAACCAATAATATCAAGAATATCCCCCGGGCTAGCCATATACAGGTCTTCATAAGTCTGAATATTGGAAATAGGGTAATTGATGGCTTTTGCGATGGCTTTAGCAGTTTTCATGGCACGTTTGGCCGTGCTTGAAATTAATAGATCGGGATGGATATTTTGGTTGGCCAGTCTTTGACCCATATCGGGGGCATTCTTTTTTCCCCTTTTATTTAATGGTCGTTCATGATCATTGATAAAAAAGTTGTCCCAACTGGATTTAGCGTGCCTTATCAGATAAAGGGTTTTCATGGGTAAGGTTTGAATTAGGAACAACGAAAAACTAATCCTAGTGTCGAAGGGAATAATTCTAGCTTTAAAGAGCCTTGAAATCAAATCGTACTTCGAAAGCCTTAACTACTCCTTATCATGTTTTAACGATTTATTATATTACCAATAATTTCCCATTTAAATTCCAAAAGATATTATGGGATATAAAAGTCAAATTTAATTTCATTCATACACTTAAAATGCCCTAAGGGACATTGGGAAAAACCCTTAACAGAGCAAGGACGACATTTTAAGTTTTTCCTTTCAAAGATAGTGAAATGAGTGCGATAAGGGTATTGCCCAAATTCTGGTATTGTATTTCCCCAGATGGTAAAGGTTTCTTTTTTAAATGCAGCAGCCAGATGAAGCATAGGGGAGTCGTGGGTAAATACAGCCAGTGCATTTTTAATCAGGGAAGCTTGTTGGTTAAAGTTGAATTTGCCACAACCATTAAAAATTTCGGCTTTTTTACCTAATTTTTTTAATCCTGGTTCATAGGCTTTATTTTCTTCTTTTCGCTCAAAGAATGCTTTTATTTTTTCTCCTTTTTCTCTGTCTTCCTTTCCTCCTATAATTAGAATGGGGCGATTGATTTTATCACACAATTCAATCATACGTTCCAAGGGAAGTTGCCTTGTCGCAAAGGGTGCTTCTATGGCAAATAAAATATATCCTTTTTGGTGTGATTTTGGCAACCATTGTATTTCTATCTCATCTTTTTCTGGGATAAAATAGTCAAGACCCAAGTTATCGGCCTTCAGGTGAAAAGGTTTTAAAGTTGCCAAAAATCGATCTACAAGATGTTGGCTCCCAGGTTTATTTATTTTGAAACGTACCATTAACCATTGCTTCAGGTTAATTTTAGGGTAGGGAATGACTTCGGTTTTTAATAGCCATCTGAAAAAATAGGTTTTCCTGTCATTTTGAAGGTCAATGATATGATTGTATTGTTCTTTTTTGAGTGTTTTTATTAATTGAATTTGGTTGTTTTCTTTCAGGTATATTTTATCCAGATAAGGATTAGCGGCCAGCAAGAAATGATGGGAAGTTTTTGTTAAGTAATGTACTTCGGCGTCTAATTGGGTTTTCAGAAGACGGATAATGGGGGTGCTTTGTATGATTTCACTTTTTCCTGAAAGTCGAAGAATAAGAAATTTCTTTTTGGACATAGTAGAGATGTTACAAATTAAGAATTATGGCCTAGGAATTAAGAATTTGGAGATGTTCAAACTCTTAATTCCTAATCCTTAACCCTAATTTTTAAAATGGTCCCAACCTTGAGCAGTTAAAGGGACCGCATTTCCGCCCTTCGTTATTAGTTGCAGCCCATTTTCTTTGGTATCCATATAACCTACGGTACTTATATCAGCGTGATTTTTCAACTTCTCATAATCCTCCTGTTTAATGGTGAAAAGTAATTCATAGTCTTCTCCACCATTTAAGGCACAGGTCACAGGATCAAGGTTAAACTCCACAGCGGTTTTGTATACCTCCTGGTCAATTGGTAATTTATCTTCATAAATTTTTACTCCCAATTGAGAACCGCTACATATGTGGAACAATTCTGACGCTAATCCATCAGAGATATCCATCATTGCTGTTGGAACGATTCCTAATTCTGCCAGATCATAAATTAAATCCATGCGAGCTTCAGGTTTTAATTGTCGGCCCACCATGTATTCATACTTGGACAAATCTGGTTGCATTTCAGGATTGGACTGAAAAACTTGTTTTTCCCTTTCCAGAACCTGTAAACCTACGTAGGCAGCTCCTAAGTCTCCACTAACACAAATAATGTCCCCTTTATTAGCCGTATTTCTTTTGGTAATCGTATTCTTTTTGGCTTCACCAATGGCTGTTACTGAAATCACTAAACCTGAAGAGGAAGAAGTCGTATCGCCACCCACTAAATCCACTTTATAGTTTTTGCAGGCAAAGGCAATTCCTTCATATAATGCTTCTATCGCCTCAACAGAAAACCGATTACTAACGGCAATATTTACTGTTACCTGCTTAGGTATAGCATTCATGGCGGCAATATCCGACACATTGACAGCAATCGCTTTATAGCCCAAATGAACCAGAGGCATATAGCTTAGGTCAAAATGAACCCCTTCCAATAGCATATCGCTGGTAATTACCTTAAAATGATCACCTGCATCAATAAGAGCGGCATCATCTCCAATTCCTAGTATTGAACTTTTGTTGGTGATGGAAAACTTTTCCTTGATCCTGTCGATAAGACCAAATTCACCCAACTCCCGTAATTCCGTTCTTTTTGGTTTTTCCTCCATGCCACAAAAATAAATAATA
>NZ_SMMB01001218.1 GCF_009711365.1 Xanthovirga aplysinae
ATAAAGTGTAAAAAAATAGTAGAGAAAAATGAAAGTAGGAGACGCAAGGGTATGCGTCTCGAAGTGGATTAAAATCAAAAAATTTTATCAATATGCTTCATTTTTATCTTTTGCTCCTCTAAGACCAGAAACTGCTCCCAGAATTCATTATTAGGTAAACCCGCCCGAATAAATAAAGGCTCTTTTTTCACGGGATGATCAAAAATCAAATTTTTAGCATGAAGGTTTATACTCCCATCCGAATTCGGTTTTGCAAAACCGTATTTAATATCTCCCCGGATAGGGCAGCCCATACTGGCTAATTGGACACGAATCTGATGAGGCCTACCCGTTAACGGCCGGACTTCCAATAACCAATGGTCATTCAGTTTTCCCAAAACTTTATAATCCAATTCAGCGCGTTTACTGCCTTCAGTTTCTCTTTTATGGGCTGTGGCCAAATTTCGATTTTCATCTTTGGTTAACCAATTGATTAGTCGTCCAGATTTTTCAGGAGGTCGTTTTTTTACTACTGCCCAGTAAATTTTATGAATATCTTTGTTTCGAAACAATTTATTCATCCTCTCCAAAGCCTTAGAAGTACGGGCAAAAACCACCACCCCACTTACAGGGCGGTCAAGACGATGAACAGTTCCCAAAAAAACCTTTCCAGGTTTTTCATATTTCTCCTTAATGTACTCCTTGCAAATTTCCACCAAAGGTGCATCACCGGTTTTATCGCCCTGCACCAACACCCCTGCTGCTTTATTCACAATCAACAGGTGATTATCTTCATATATTACCTGAAAATATTTCCCGTATTTCTCTGTATATTTATCCAAAATTTTGAATTTATTATTTTTTAGTAGAGCTCCGAACGTTTACAGATTCCTGAATCAAAATTCTGAGGTGAAATGGAATTTAATTGCGGGAAAATTATCCTGCACCATTTGTAACCAGGCTTTTGACTCCGCCATAAACACCAATTTTCCATCCTTGTCCCTTGCAATGTGCCTATACTTGGAGTCCATAAATTCCTTTAGTTTTTTCGGATCCTCACAACTAAACCAACACGCCTTAAATAAATTCATGGGCACAAATTTACAAGTTGCCCCATATTCATGTTTCAAACGATGTTGAATTACTTCAAATTGCAAGGCTCCAACAGTTCCTACCACTTTTCGGGAACCCAATTCATAAGAAAATAACTGAGCCACTCCTTCCTCCATCAATTGCTGCAATCCTTTTTCAAGTTGTTTGGTTTTCATGGCATCCATATTAACCACTTCCTTGAAAAGCTCGGGAGAGAAACTTGGGATTCCTTTAAAAATTCCTTTCTCCCCTTCGGTCAACGTATCTCCGATTTTTAAATTTCCTGTATCGTAAAGTCCAACAATATCACCCGGCCAGGCTTCATCTACAGTTTCCTTATCCTGGGCCATAAAGGCAGTAGCATTGGAAAATTTCAGTTTCTTATCTTGGCGGCTATGAGAGTAAGGTTTTCCCCTTTCAAATTTACCAGAACATACCCTCACAAAAGCAATCCGATTTCTGTGTTTTGGATCCATATTGGCATGAATCTTAAAAACAAAGCCTGAGAATTTATCTTCTGTAGGTACAATGAGACGTTGTTCTGTTTCCCGACCTTGAGGAACAGGAGCAATATCAATAAAACAATCTAGCAATTCCCGAACCCCGAAATTATTTACGGCACTTCCAAAAAATACAGGAGCCACCTCTCCATTCAAATACTCCTCCAATTGCAAATCAGGGTATACTTCCGAAACCATTTCTACATCTTCACGAAGTTCGTTGGCCAAGCTTTCCCCTACTTGGTCATCCAAAATTGAATCTTCAATATCATTGATGGAAACCACATCATCCTGTAATTCTCGCCGACTGGGTTGAAACAATAGCAAATTCTTTTCATACATGCTATACACCCCTTTAAAGGTTTTTCCCATGCTAATTGGCCAGCTCATCGGCTTTACCCGTATATTTAACTTCTCCTCAATTTCATCTAACAGTTCGAAAGGATCACGACCTTCCCGATCCAGTTTATTAATAAATACCAGAACTGGTGTGTTTCGCATCCGGCAAACCTCCATTAGTTTTTCGGTCTGTTCCTCTACGCCCTTCACACAGTCAATCACCATAATCACACTGTCCACAGCAGTGAGCGTACGGTAGGTATCCTCAGCAAAATCTTTGTGACCTGGTGTATCCAGCAAATTAATTTTAACATCTTTATATTCAAATCCCATTACAGAAGTAGCAACGGAGATACCTCTCTGCTTCTCAATTTCCATGAAATCGGATGCCGCATGCTTAGTAATTTTGTTTGATTTTACAGCTCCAGCTGTTTTTATCGCACCACCAAATAATAAAAGTTTTTCTGTCAAAGTAGTCTTTCCCGCATCAGGGTGACTAATAATTCCAAAGGTCCTTCTTCTGGCAATCTGTTGTTCTAAATTCATATATGCTGGTGTCCACAGAACTTTTCTAAAAAATCGTAAAGATATAACCTTAACGGTCAGCTGCTTAAATTCTTTCGTTTAAACAGCCGGCAAATTTACGGAATTGGGATTTAGGAATAAAGAATTACAGATGAAGATTAAAATGAAAGAAATCCTTAATTGTATTCTCAAATTCCTCCTTCCTAATTCCATATTGTTATTTAATCCCCTCGGAAAGATGTTCGAGCCTTGAACTAAGAGGTTTAAACTGTGGTATGTGGTATGATTTGTATCCTGCTAAGCAATTCGAAAGTGTGATAATTACTAAACAAACCTAAATAATATATATTCTTATCCCGCGGCAGGATGAATTTTATTAATCACTGAAAAACATTTACAGTAGTGAAAATATTCTTCAGGCCTTCAAGGCTACATAATTGAGGTGAATTATGTAAAGAAAGTATGTATCCAAAATGAAAAGGCAATTTCGAAATTTCCTACTCAAGGATGGCTAACTAAATGACAGAAAAAAATGAGAAGATTTGGCTTGGAAGAGTTTTTCACCATTTTGAATGAAGGAATAACCTATTATATTTATTTTGATTCTGCTTTGAAAAACTCTTTAAAAACATTAATCTACAAGGAGTTAAAAAATTAAATCAACTCTCCTTGATATGTTAAAAGTCTTTGGAAATAACTTAAAGCTCCTTAGTTTTTTGCTTTTCTTTTCTAACTGTACCCATAAAATTATTACACCTGGAAACTACAGCGAGAAGTTTGAGAAGGACATCATCTCTTTTGAAAGTGAGGGATATATTTTTAGGGATAATGGAAGGTTTGAATATTATTTTTCATCGGATATGCTATCTAGCTCAAAGTATGGAGCTGGAAATTATATGATTAAAAATAATAAGCTGCTTTTAGAATTTACCGATAAACTAGAACCTAAAGTCAATTCCTCAGGCAAAGCCCGTCCAATTTTAGTTGAGGATACAGCCCAAATCCATTATCAATTAGAAGTGGTAGCTGATACTGGAGAAAGTCTTCCTGGGGCAAACATTCTCCTTATGGATGAAAACCGCCAACTAATCGCCAAACAGCTTTCAGATTTACAAGGAAAAGCTGAGTTTAAATTACTAAAAAATCAGAATCCCATTTCGTTAAGAGTTGAATTCAACGGTCTTGAGCCTTTTGAACTAAATTTAGAGGAAGAAAAAAGTTTTCATTTTAACATAAAGCTGGTATCTAAGATGAAGTACGGAACCCAAATCCTTAAAAGTCAAGTAAATAAAAAAATCCGAATCAAGGACAATACTTTATTAATAAATGGAAAAGAATTTGAAAAGGTAAAATAGAAACCCTGACAAAGAAGGTGACCACTAGGGATGACATTTGGACAGTGGAACCCATAGTCAATTTTCTAAAGGAGCAGGTGGCTTTCATTTTCTACAGTTTGAGGTCCAATTTCCTAATTCCTGATTCAAATTTCGCTATTGTTACTTATCTTTGCGGCATGCAATTAAAGAACGATTTAATTCTGAGAGCCGCCAGAGGAGAAAAAACAGAGCGCACTCCTGTTTGGCTGATGAGACAAGCCGGAAGAATTCTTCCGGAATATAGGGCAGTAAGAAATCGATTAAGCGGATTTATTGAACTAGCCCAAACCCCTGAATTAGCTGCTGAAGTTACTATACAACCTGTAGATATACTGGATGTAGATGCTGCTATTATTTTTTCGGATATTCTCGTGATTCCGGAAGCTATGGGGCTACCTTACGAAATGGTAGAAAAAAGAGGCCCTTTTTTCCCAAAAGTGGTCAATACCCTTGATGACCTGAAAAAAATCAAGATTGCAGACCCGAAAACCGATTTAGGTTATGTGCTGGAGGCCATTCGTATAACCAAAAAAGAATTAAATGGACGAGTACCTTTAATTGGATTTGCTGGTGCTCCATGGACGATTTTTTCTTATATGGTAGAGGGAAGTGGAAGCAAGACCTTTTCAAGGGCGAAAAAAATGCTCTATACTGCTCCTGAGTTTTCTCATCGTTTATTGCAAATGATTACTGATAGTACCATTGTTTATCTGAAAGCGCAAATTGAAGCAGGAGCAGACATGGTACAAATTTTTGATTCCTGGGCCGGCATTTTGAGCCCTCAACATTATGCAACATTTGCCCTTCCTTACATTGATCAAATTTGTAAGGCAATCGAGGAAGTACCTGTTACTGTTTTTGCCAAAGGTGCTTACTTTGCTCGCAAAGCTATGGGGGAATTGGACTGTCAAACTATTGGTTTAGACTGGAATATGGATGTTCAGGAATCCCGTCAACTCATTGGTGCGAACAAAACACTGCAAGGTAATCTTGACCCTTGTGCCCTTTATGGATCATTTAAAGATGTGGAAAAAGCCACCAAAGAAATGCTGAACCAATTTGGCCCTCATCGTCATATCGCAAATTTGGGCCACGGTGTATATCCGGATATTGACCCTGAAAAAGTAAAATGTTTCATTAATACGATTAAGGAACACGGTTTTTAGTTGAGAGTTAAGAGTGGAGAATTAAAATATGGAGTCTTAATTAATTTCGCCTTTCATCTTTAATTCTTCACTCCTCAATAAAATTACCCAATCATCAAATGCGCTTTTGGATATCGGTAAGAAGTAGCTGAAACACGCCTACTTAGTACCAATGCCACAGTAAGAGTACCGACTCTCCCCACAAACATGGTTAAGGTAATTACTGCCATACTGGTTTCGGACAAATTAGCAGTAATCCCTGTACTTAACCCTACTGTTGCAAAAGCGGATACCTGCTCGAAGGCTAGTTTTATCAGCTCAATATTTGGTTCTGTAAGGGTTAAAACAAAGATTCCTAACAAATTAAAAATAACAGCAAAAACAAAAACGGTCATCGCTTTAAAAACCAATTCATTGGGGATAAATCTCCTTCCTATTTCAATTTTCTGCCTTCCTGTTAAGGTGGCCACAACAGAAGAAAGAATCACATAAAAAGTAGACGTTTTAATTCCACCTCCAACCGATCCCGAAGAGGCCCCAATAAACATCAAAAAGATAAGGATCATTAAAGAAGGAAGCCGCAAAGCACCGATATCAATGGTATTAAACCCTGCTGTCCGGGCCACTCCTGACTGGAAAAAACTGGTAATAACGGCCTCCCCCAATTTCATTTCTCTAAGTGTGTGGTTCTCTTCCAAAAGGAAAATACTTAAAGCTCCAAATACTAACAAACCAGCACTCATGTAAATTGCAATCTTAGTTCCCAACTGCCAATCTTTCCAAGGGTGAACCAATCGATCACGCATTCGAACTGGGGAAAAAACATCCTGTATGGTAGCAAAACCGATTCCACCCAAAATTACAATAGCCAAAATTACGATGTGTAGCAGGTAACTTTCTTTAACCAGGGGCTCATACATATTATTCGTATAAAGACTAAATCCTGCGTTACAAAAGCCCGAAACAGCATGAAACAAGGAGTAAAAGATTTTTTGCCAAATCGAGGTAAAAGGAACAGCCCCCCAAGTAAAAAAGATCAAAATAGCACCTATCCCTTCAATAAACAGGGTGAGTTTAAAAATCTGTTTCAATAATCCGATAGTAGAATATAAATCCTCACCACTTAAGAATTCCTGCAACATGGATTGGTGTTTTAACCCAATACCTTTGGTTAATGAGGCCGTAAAATAAGAAGCAAAGGAAATAATACCTAACCCTCCAAATTGTATGAGCAATAACAAAATCACATGCCCTTTAAAAGTAAAGTAAGTAGCTGTATCCACCACTATAAGTCCCGTAACACAAGAAGCACTGGTAGAAGTAAAAAGAGCATCTAAAAAAGGCATACTCCCTTCCATCACCGTCATCGAAGGAAGCATTAAAAGTCCGGTTCCTATACTAATTAACAAAAGGAAGCTAAGCAAAAATATAGTTGCAGGCTGCATGGGAATCCTAGAAATTCCAGTGGTCACCTCCACAAAGCTATACGCCACAAAGAAAAATAAATAAACCCCCAGCATCATTTGGTAAAACTCATATACCCCCAGAGAGGGCGTATAGCTCAACCACCGTGTCAACCATTCATCGCTGTAAACAGAATGTGTGATTACGTGAAGAAGCAATAGAAAGGCAAGTACTGCCCTGAATTTATTCTGTTTTAAAAATTGGATACGTTGGAAAGAGTATAGCCAACGCCCCAGAAATGTCAAAATATGAAAAGTGAAAAAAATATTTAATCCCTTCAATCCTATCTTCAAACTTGCTGTATCGGGATCAAAACCAATGATGTATACTAAGATTGCCAATGCCCCTAAAGAGGAAAGAAAATAAACTGAACGAATGGTGGTAACCGCCCGACTTCGAGAAGTATAAAGAAAATGATTTAGCTTCTCTACCCACTCATTTATTTTTCTTCGAAACATTGTGCCTAAAAAATAATCTTGAAAATAATTCGCATTAAAAAGGGCTAAGTTATAGGTAAAACTTTAAACTTGCTATTTTACCCTCCAAAATTGATAGAAAGCCCATATCAACATTTTAATTCCGAATTAAGAACGATAAAAATGGGTACAATAATGAATAATTAGTACAAAAGAGGGAACTTTAAAGACAAAAAAATTTGAATCTCCCTTCACAAAAGGAAATATTTAAACTTACCCTTAATTTAATATCCTTAAAAAACATTTTAGCCAATTTAATTAGTCAATTACCCTCGGTATAGATGCTTAATTTGTGATTCAGAACGGTTCTTGATAATTTCGGCCCAGGATTGATAAATAGGAGTAAAGAATAAAAAGTTGGAACACAGTTCGCTTAATTTCCCGTTTTGATTCCAAATTCGTAATTAAATAAAAAATTCACGATTAACTCATGAAAGCAGAAGACTACAATAAAATATTCTGGCAAAGCATTGAAGATTATCACGAGAAAGATGACGTCAACACTCCTTGTAATAATCCTTTTGCTGAAGGAACTCTGGAAAACCTACTATACCGGAAAAATTGGATAGATACAGTGCAATGGCACTTAGAAGATATTATACGAGCCACTGACATAGAGCCGAAAAAAGCCTTAAAAATAAAGCGGGAGATAGATGCTTCCAACCAAAGAAGAACTGATTTGGTAGAACAAATTGATGATTTCTATTTTGACAAATACGAATCGGTTCAAGCCAAAGAAAGTGCCCGTATCAATACCGAAACTCCCGCCTGGGCGATTGACAGGCTTTCCATTCTTAACCTTAAGATTTACCACATGAAAGAGGAAAGCCTTCGAAAAAATGCCAGCGAGACACATATTAAGCAGTGTCGTCATAAATTAGAGGTACTCTATGCCCAACAAAATGACCTTTCCCAGGCCATAGACCAGCTTTTGAATGAAATTGAAAGCGGAAATTGCCTTGTAAAAACGTATAAACAAATGAAAATGTACAATGATCCGGAGCTGAATCCCGTTTTGAGGAAACAGTCATGAGGAAATTTTTAGTTATAAGGCTTTCAGCATTTGGAGATGTTGCCATGAGTGTTCCGGTAATACGGGCGGTTTGCACCCAAAATCGGGACATTCATCTTTGTATCTTAAGTCGAAAACATTTTCAACCGCTATTTAAGGGAATTCCTAACCTTTCCTTTATTGAACCTGACCTTTATGGAAAACATAAAGGATTGAAAGGTCTTTATCGGCTTTATAAAGAAGCATCTAAGGGCAATGATTTCGAAGCCGTCATCGATCTACATGATGTTTTGCGTTCCCGAGTGCTTTCCACCTTTTCAAGATTATCGGGAAAAAATATTTACCGAATTGACAAAGGCAGAAAGGAAAAAAAAGCCCTTATCTCACAAGCGAATAGAATACTTAAGCCCTTAAGACACACCACAGAAAGATATGCCGATGTTTTTCGCAAAGCAGGTTTAAAGGCAGACTTAAAAGCGCTTCAGCCACAAAAAAACCTTTTTAACCCTTCTGAAAAACTAAAAAAGTTAACCGGAGAGAAAGAAAAAGGAATAAAATGGATTGGCATTGCACCTTTTGCCTTCCACACTGAGAAAATGTATCCTCTCGAAAAAATGGAAGAGGTAATTGGTCGCCTTAATCAGAAAAATGTTCATATTTTTCTGTTTGGAGGAGGAGAAAAAGAAAAAAAGGCAGCATCTGAGATAGCTTCCTCCAAAGAAAAGGTAACCTCTATAATTGGAGAATTGGATTTAAATGATGAATTAGCCTTAATGGCCCAAATGGACGTGATGCTCACTATGGATTCTGCCAATATGCACTTGGCTAGCCTGGCAGGGACAAATGTAATTTCTATTTGGGGAGCCACTCATCCCTTTGCAGGATTTACCGCTTTTGGTCAGGACGAATCGAAAAATTTAATCCAAATTCCCACAGAGCAACTCAATTGCCGTCCTTGTTCCATTTTTGGAAATAAACCTTGCTTCAGAAAAGACTGGGCTTGCATGAATTGGATTGCTCCGGAAAGAATATATGAAAGGGTAATAGAGGTTTTAGGTGATGAATAATTAATAGTGAATAAGGTCTTTCACTTTCCACTATTAATTATTCATTTTTAATTATTCATTAATTCAATTTTGCCAAAACCTCCTTAATGCGTCTCAAAGCCTCTTTCAAATCTTCATCGGAGGCTGCAAATGAAATTCTGATACAATTTGGTTCACCAAATGCTTCTCCTGTTACAGTAGAAACATGGGCATGGTCCAGGATATATAAACACAAATCACTGGCATTGTTTATAGTTACCTCACCATCTGATTTTCCGAAGTAATCACTAATATCCGGGAAGATATAAAATGCACCTTGCGGAAGGTTAGCTTTTACACCAGGGATCTCATCAATTAAACCTTTTACCAGTTCTCTTCTTCGCAGATAAGCCGCAGCCATTTCTTTAGTTGGGGCCATATCCCCTGAAATTGCGGTTACTGCCGCACGTTGAGCAATAGAACATATACCTGAAGTTACCTGACCTTGCATTTTCTGACAAGCTTTTGCTAACCAAAGTGGCCCTGCCATATATCCCACTCTCCAACCGGTCATGGCATATCCTTTTGCAAATCCATTTACCGTTACAGTTTGCTCCAACATACCTGGAATCGCTGCCATACTGGCATGAGCTCCGGTAAAGTTAATATGCTCATAAATTTCATCAGCAACCACCATTATATTTGGATGCTTTTTGACCACCTCGCCAATGGCGCCTAATTCTTCTCTGCTAAAAACAGCACCTGTAGGGTTACATGGAGAAGAATAAATCACCGCCTTGGTTTTATCGGTAATAGCAGCTTCTAATTGAGCAGCACTTGCTTTAAAGTCATTTTCAATTGTTCCTTCAATAAAAACCGGAGTACCTTCTGCCAATTTGATTATCTCGGCATAACTCACCCAGTAAGGAGAAAATACAATTACTTCATCTCCCGGATCTAAGAGGGCCATAAAAATATTGGCCAGGGTATGCTTAGCTCCAGCCGATACCACAACATTTTCCGCTTTAACATCAATATGATTATCCTTCTGAAGCTTTTCGGCTATCTTTTCCCTTAGGTCCTGGTAACCTGGAACCGGAGGATAGGCAAAATACAGGCCTGAATCAATAGCCTCCTTGGCAGCTTCCTGAATATGTTTGGGAGTTTTAAAATCTGGTTCTCCCAGACTTAAACTAATAATATCAATTCCTTTGGCCTTATAGTCTCTGGCTTTCTGGGCCATGGCCAATGTTGCGGACTCGGATAACGAGTTGATTCGGTTTGACAGCATATCCATTTGGAACACAAATTTTTAAAAAAATCTAAACGTGGCCAAAAATACTGATTTCGCGGAATACATGCTAATGCTATGAATTAAAAAAGGGTTAGGATTTTTTTGAAACAATTTAATTTTTTTCCTCCTTTTGAATAAAGGAGGATTTTTTTGAAATAATAGGTAGGAGCATATCCCTCCAAGCCAACCATTTTTCACCTTAATTTCCCTTTTCATTCTATTCTAAAAGAAGATCATCTTCCACTCGTATCAATTAAAGAAGGGAAAGCCTGCAACCCCAAAAGTTTTGCGATTGAAGGATATCATTATCGTAAATTAGATTGGGAAACGGAGGCTTTGTTAAAAAATCCCTGCTGGTTAACCACTGAAATTTGATTAAATCCACTTTGTGTTTGACTTGACCTATTCCCTATTCCATGCTGATGAACAAAAGTAACGCTAAAAGCAGATTTGGTTTGGCTTTGGTTGGCTATATTTAAAGCACCCTCTTGATCCACTTCTTGCAAATCAAAGGCACTTGCCAGCTGACTTTGCCTAGAAATATTCAATACCCCCTTTTGTCGAATATTTTGCCTAGAAACCAAAACGCCAATTTGGGACTGCGAAGCAATATTCAGTATACCTCTCTGCCGGATATTTTGGCGAGTAAAAAGAGCTAGCACCTGATTTTGACGAGCAATATTAAGAACTCCGTTCTGCAGAATGAATTGGTTACCAATTAAGGTAAGTGTTTGGTTTTGTCGGGCAATATTTCCAAGTCCAAACTGCAACACCAATTGATGACTGAGAAAAGCAAAAGCCTGAGATTGTATGGCTTGATTCAATATTCCAAATTGAAAAACAACCTGTCTATTCCCTATTCCATCCAAACTAGATAGGCTTGCAAAATTCCCTATCCCATTCTGAAATATAAACTGAAGATTTCCTATACCTCCAATTTGTCTTTGACGAGCAATATTTCCAAGAAATGCTTGTAAAGCTATTTGCCTATTGAACAAACCTCCCACTTGTTTTTGAGTTGCTTCATTGAAGCTGCCTAATTCTTCAGCAACCTGAATGTTTCTATCACCAAAAATCTGGATCTGACGAACCCTATTTGCACTTCCTACAGAAAACACCAGTTGAGTGTTATTTCTTCCTGCCACCTGAACCTGTAAAGCCTCATTAAAGCTTCCTAATTGAATCGCATCCTGTAAGTTTAATTTACCAAATACTTGCACTTCGGTAACTTCATTATTAGAACCTAAGGTTTGCAGTGCCATTTGAGTATTCAAAACACCCCCAACCTGAACCTGGGTCATTGTGTTTTTCGCCACAAATTGAACTCCTCTTTGAGAATTTGCAATCCCCAGGCCAAGTTGAAATTGATTCATAGTATTCCCAAATCCAAATTGCTCAGCAGTCATCGTGTTGTGAATCCCATTTTGAATACCAGTGTGAGAGTGAAGTACCCCTACCTGGGTAACCGTTTGTGTACCCAATAAAGCTTCCTGATCTTCTGTAGCGTTATTGAGTACCCCAAATTGATCAACCGTATTGCGGTTAATTTGTCCAATTACAACCGTTCCAGCTAAACAGCACCCCAGAATGGCTAGTACAAATCTTTTCATTTTCATAGCTTTTTAGTTTTATGGTTAAAGATTTATGAAATAACGAAGGCTCTATTCTTGCTTAAGAAAGGGATAACGGAAAACCTACTTTAAAGAGAGGTAGGATGTCTATTGAGATCTTTAATTTCCAAATTGCATTAGCAATGCCTACCTTTCCCCTTCAAGAAAAAAAAGAAATACTTATTTTATCTGCCATAACTGAGAAAGTCAAAACTGCTATCATTAATTTTGTTTTTGGGAAATTGGGATGGTGCAGGTTTTTTATTTTAAACCCAGCCAATGTTTGAGCGTCAGGATGACGTTTAGGGTCCATATCGCCAGGGAGCAAATTAGAATCAAACCAATTCTAGGATAGAAACTCTTTTTTGTTCAATGAGAGCA
>NZ_SMMB01000434.1 GCF_009711365.1 Xanthovirga aplysinae
CACCAACTCCCTCAAAGATTTCTTTATTTTTATTCGAAGCAATCATGGTAGTCATTCTGTAGGTCCATCCATTTGGTAGTTCTCGGTTAGTAAAGGTTCCTTGTGAACCATTTGTAAGATCCCCAATAATGGTAACATTAGTTAGACCTTTTAAAGTCAGAATAAAAAGTTCGGCCGCACTGGCGGTGGCCCTATTAGTTAATATGGCAATCGGCTTCTGGTAGGGGATTCCTTCAGGTGTAATATTGTCCTCGATCCAATCAGTGAGGTCATTATGGGAAGGGCCATTTCTGTACTTGAAGTTTATGGAGGGCATGGATTGCTGGATAAATCTTTTGGCTATAGCCTTTTGAAAAGAGTACTCCCCCCCAAGGTTAGATCGAAGATCAATGATCATTCCATCGGTGTTTTGTAATTGAGAGATGGCCTGGTCAACATTTTTAAAATCATTTATGGTAAGGTTCTGATTGGAGAATGTTGTGATTTTTAGATAACCTAAATTTCTACCTTTAATTTTTGCAAAAGAAATGGCTTGATTAATTGTTTTTTCACCAGCAAGGTAAGAACTGTTGTCTTCTAGCACATTGGGGGTTTCAGGATTGGTTCTTACATAACTGAAATTTCCATATGGAGTGAAAAGCCCCATGTGACCATCTTTTAATTGGAATATGATATCCGAAAGTAAATTGTAAAACTCTTGGTCAGTTAATTCATTTTCATTTAAGGTTTGGGTGGTTGATAAATAAACAGAATCCCAATCAATATCTTTGATAAAAAAAGATGGGTAGTTTTTGTCCATATCCTGCCAAAAGATTTCAAAATTGCTTTGTTTATCATTAATTGGATCTTCATCAAAAAAAAGCTTTTCACAAGCGGATAAGCTGAAGATTAAAAAGATAACTAAAATATAGCGTCGTTTCATTCTTAGAAATTAAAGTTTAGGCCGGCAAGAATTTGATGGCTACCAAATTGAACTCTTTCAAATTTTGGATATTGAAAGAATTGAAAAAGATAACTCAATGAAAGCTGAATATTTTGAGTAAGTTGATATTGGTAAACGAACTCACTCTTCAGGTCCACAAAGGTATTCAAGGTTTGAAATTGTCCTGAAGAGAGAGTAGTGAAAACAGGGTCCTTTTCTCCGTCCAGAAATCCTTCGTTTAAAAGTCTCTGGAAAAATTCTTCAGGAACTCCTTTGGGAAATTTCATACCACCCACTACGTAGGCAAGTAAAGGATAGGAAAGGGCATATTTTAAAGTATGCCTATTCTCGAATTTTCTTTCAACTTCAAGGGCAATATCAAGGGAAGAGAAAATATCGTATCCCAGTTCTCTTCCATTATTGTAGAAATAGTGGTTCTTAATATTGAAAAAGTTATTCCAGGAGCCTCCTGCGTAAATTTTGAATTTATTGTCTGAGATTTTTCTTAAGTATTTGTATTCGAAGCTTCCAATGTTGGTTTGAATGAAATGATCCGAATTGGGATAACTTTCCGTAATGGAAGTTTTTAACTGAGGAGTGGTGAAATTTCCTTTCAGTTGATGCTTGAAATTCCCATTATCACGAATATAACCGAGTTCATACAGTATGCCAG
>NZ_SMMB01000921.1 GCF_009711365.1 Xanthovirga aplysinae
ACTACCCTTTTTAAATCCGGAGGCTCAAATAGCCTATAGCAATGAGGAGCTCCATGAGGTTTTCTTACAAACTTCTCATGCTGTATATGAAAAACTGGAAAAAACCATTGGAAATAAAGAAGCTAAATTGGTCTATGAGGAAAGTTATGGACGTTTGGCAAAAGCATTTAGGGTATTGGACAGCTTTTCTGTTATCCCCAAACTTATTCCTGATCCCATCCTTGACCCTGATAAAATTAGTCTCTTGGGAAGGAGACAGGTGGAAAAGCTATTAAAAGAAAAAATTATAAGTTTAAAGGAGCATAACAGAGAAATTTATAGAAAAAACAGGCAGTTGGAGAAGGTCCGAAAGGAACTTCTCCATGCTAAACAAAAGGCAGAAGAGTCCTCTAGGTTTAAGGAACGGTTCTTATTAAATATGAGTCACGAAATTAGGACCCCATTAAATGCGATAATTTCAATAAATGAACTTCTTTGGCGAAAGTCTGACCCAAATTCGGAGGAGGCAAATTTATTAAATGGGATTAAGTCGGCTTCTGAAAAACTTTTAACACTCATTAACCATCTCCTAGACCTTTCAAAAATAGAAGCTGGCAAAATGGATTTTGAAAAGGTAAGCTTTCAATTGAATGATCTGGTCAAGGGAATTGCAGAAATTTATGCAGTGGAGGCGAAAAAAAAAGGAGTGGGATTTCATGTTGAAATAGGAAAACAAGTTCCTAATGTTCTACAAGGAGATCCTTTTCGAATTAACCAGATATTAATGAATTTCATTAGTAATGCCCTCAAGTTTACCAAAGAGGGCTCAATTTATTTGCAAATTGAGAAAGCCCAAAATATCCTGGAAGGGGGGGATTGGATAAGCTTTAAAGTTAAGGATACTGGAATAGGAATTCCCGCAGAAAAATTAGAGCATATATTTGATAGTTTTACTCAAGTGGCCAGTAGTACCACCAGAGAGTTTGGGGGAACGGGTCTGGGATTGGCTATCTCCAAACAATTGGTTGAATTGCAAAATGGTAGATTAATAGTGGAAAGTGTCCCGGATAAAGGTTCCGTTTTTGGGTTTTCTTTGCCCTTTAAATTAGACCCAGAAAAAGAGCAGGTAATTAAAAGCAAAGAAATTCAAAAAGAAACGATCCATAATTTCCGATTACTAGTGGCGGAGGATGATCCCCTCAATCAAATGATTGTTCAAAAACTTCTTTGTGAACACTTTGATGCGGAACAATTGGAAATGGTGGTGAATGGGAAACAAGTAATAGAAATGTTAGAAATTCGGGATTTTGACATTATTATTATGGACCTTGAAATGCCTCAAATGAATGGTTTGGAAACCTGTCAATATATTAGAAAACATTTTTCTCCACCAAAATCCGGAATACCCATTTTAGGGTTGACAGCTCATCGGTTACAAGAAAAAAAGGAGTTATGCTTGAAAGCTGGTATGAATGATTGTATTGGCAAGCCTATAATTTCCAAAATATTAAGGCAAAAAATTGATTTTCTGATCCTTCAAAGCAGACAAATATCCGGAAATAATTGAAATATATGCAAAAGAAAGGCATCTGTTAGGATGCCTTTCTTTTTACTTTTTCAATAAATCAGCCCATTTATAAATGAATAACTTCATCATAAGCCGCCGCCGCCGCTTCCATCACTGCCTCTGACATTGTAGGGTGTGGGTGAATAGATTTAATGATCTCATGACCGGTAGTTTCTAGTTTTCTTGCAGCAACTACCTCAGCAATCATTTCAGTAACATTTGCACCAATCATGTGAGCTCCTAACCACTCCCCGTATTTGGCGTCAAAAATCACTTTTACAAAACCATCTTTTGCACCTGCAGCACTAGCTTTTCCTGAAGCAGAGAATGGGAATTTCCCAACTTTAATATCATACCCTGCTTCTTTTGCTTGTGCTTCGGTGTAACCCACAGAAGCAATTTCAGGGCTACAGTAAGTACATCCAGGAATATTATTATAGTCAATAGGTTCAGGGTTTAGGCCTGCAATCTTCTCCACGCAAGTAATTCCTTCTGCGGAGGCTACGTGAGCCAGAGCTGGTCCATGAACAATATCACCAATGGCATATACTCCTGGAATATTAGTTTTGTAATAATCATCCACTAACACTTTTCCTTTGTCATGAGCCACACCAACATCTTCCAGGCCAATACCTTCTAAATTGGTAGAAATGCCAACAGCAGAAAGCACTACATCAGCCTTTAATTGTTCTTCTCCTTTATTGGTTTTTACGGTCACCACACAACCTTCACCTTTGGTATCCACATGGGTTACTTCAGAATTGGTCATGACCTTAATTTTAGCTTTTTTGAATGATTTAGTTAATGCTTTCGAAACTTCCTCATCCTCTACCGGTACAATTCGCGGCATATACTCCACTACGGTCACTTCTGTACCAATTGCATTATAGAAATAGGCAAACTCTACACCAATAGCACCTGAACCAACTACTACCATAGATTTTGGCTGTTTTTCCATCACCATAGCCTTACGGTAACCGATGATTTTCTCGTTATCGATTGGTAAGTTAGGTAGTTCTCTAGAGCGTCCTCCAGTGGCTAAGATGATATGATCTGCTTTATAATCAGTGGTAGCTCCAGATTCATCAGTAACTTCTACCATTTGTTTATCCTTGAGCTTTCCAAAGCCTTGAATATGGTCTATTTTATTTTTTTTGAAAAGGAACTGAATTCCTTTGCTCATTCCTTCAGCTACCCCGCGGCTTCTTTTCACCATTGAACCAAAGTCAACTTCGGCACCTTTTACATTAATACCATAATCTTGGGCATGATTGATATATTCGAATACATTAGCACTCTTTAATAATGCTTTGGTAGGAATACAGCCCCAGTTTAGACAGATACCTCCTAAGGATTCTCTTTCCACAACACCTACTTTCATACCTAGTTGTGAGGCACGGATAGCAGCAACATACCCTCCAGGGCCACTACCTATTACTATGACATCATATTTTTCTGGCATATCAAATTGAAATTTAAAATGTATCCAACTGAAAACAACGCAAAGTTAAACGATTTGACTTAGGAAAAAAATCAGGATTTTATAAAGTGTTTTCTACTTTTCCTGAAGAGTTTATGTATGCCAAAACGCTTAGGTTCTGAATTTTTTGATCCTGCTTAAGGCTTCTAAATTGTTTCCGAACTTGAGGGTAGGGGTTATCAAATAATTAATGAATCAATTTAGATTTTATTAAATAATAAAGAGCAAATTTGAAAATATGCTTAAAATGTTTAATTATTGTTTCCTGAAAATTTTAAATAGGAAAGAAATTGCAAAAAAGGACCTTCTTTAAAACTGCAATAGAAAGATTACATAGATAGACGAAACGAAGGATAATTTAACCTTTAGCTCAAAAGCTTATCTATTTAAAATAGATAATACCTTCAACATTAAATTTTAATTGGAATGAATAATTACGAGTTGATACTGTAATCAGTCGTAATGCGATCTAATAATTAAGAATAACCTATGAAACAACTAGAAGGAAAAATAGCCCTGGTTACGGGTGCTTCGAAAGGAATTGGAAAAGCGGTTGCGAGGCGATTTGCTGAAGAAGGAGCAAATGTGGCCTTCACATACCTTTCCAGCGTGGAAAAGGCACAGGTTCTAGAAGAGGAACTAAAAAAGGCAGGTGTAAATGCCAAAGGATATCGTTCTGATGCTTCAGATTTTAAATCTGCCGAGGAATTAATTGCTAATGTGGTTAAGGATTTTGGAGGATTGGATATTCTGGTAAATAATGCGGGGATCACTAAAGATAATCTCTTAATGAGAATGTCGGAGGAAATGTGGGATGATGTGATTAAAACCAATTTAAAATCAGCATTTAATACTGTGAAAGCAGTTACAAGAACCTTTATGAAGCAAAGAGCAGGTTCTATTATCAATATGACTTCTGTGGTAGGAATCAAGGGAAATGCAGGGCAGGCCAACTACTCGGCTTCTAAGGCAGGTATGATTGGTTTCACAAAGTCAGTTGCTCTGGAATTGGGTTCCAGAAACATTCGTGCAAATGCTATTGCACCAGGTTTCATAGAAACCGAAATGACGGAAGTTTTGGATGAAAAAGTGGTTCAGAGTTGGCGTGATGCGATCCCTCTAAAAAGAGGCGGGCAGCCCGAGGATGTAGCTAATGCTTGCATATTCCTGGCTTCAGATATGTCGGCATATGTAACAGGGCAGGTCATTCAGGTTGATGGCGGTATGCTAACCTAAAAAAGATGCTCAGAATATAGGTTATTGAGGATTCAGGGCCCGTTTTTGGATAAATTGTTGTATATTTAATTTGCTCTTAATTATTGAAAATATAGAACAATTTCCTGAAGCATACTCCTGAATCCATTTATTGATATGCAATAGTAGCATTCTGATGCAGAAAATTCAGTTTTTATTTGATTACTCCCCTTGGTTTATTCTTTTAGGCCTGCTCTTGGGCTTAATTTATGCAGCTGTCTTATACAAGAAGGAGGGGCCTTGGGGGCCAAAATGGGAAAAGCTATTATTCACTCTTCGGTTTGTAGCGGTAAGTGCGATTACATTTCTTTTATTAGGACCTTATCTTAAACAAATCCAAAATAAAATAGAATCTCCTTCTTTTGTTATTTTATTGGATAATTCTTCCTCTCTTTCTCAACTTTACGATAGTGCCTTTCTAACACAGACTATAGAAGAAATATCGGCCATAGGGCAAGATCTCGAAGAAAAAGATTTTGAAGTAGTCTATCAAACCCTTACGTCCAATCAAAACATTAAGGAATTAAGAAATGTTGACTTTCGGTATCCTGCATCAAACCTGGATAAATCCATAAAGAACATTCAGAATGATTTTGAAGGGCGTAATTTGGCTGGGGTCTTGTTAGTTTCCGATGGGATTTACAACCAAGGAATTTCTCCAGCCTTTCGAAATTATAATTTTCCAATTTATACCTTGGCTCTTGGGGATACTATCCCTAAAAAAGATATAAACCTCCAAACCCTCTATTATAATAAGGTGGCCTATGAAGGGAATAGGTTTTCCTTACGGGCGGAAGTCAGTAACAATGGTTTTGAAAAACAGCAAGTAATTGTTTCGGTCAAAAAGGATGGAAAAGTAATTACTTCTAAAAAGCATCAGTTTGACCAACAAACCGATGTTTCTATGGTAGACTTTCTATTGGATGCAAAGGAAGAAGGGATGCAACATTTTGTGGTTGAAGTGAGCCCATTGGAAGGAGAGTTTTCCGAAGTCAATAATCAAAAAGATGCATTTATAGATATAATAGAAGGAAAAGAAAAAATATTGTTTGTAGCTAAGGCTCCTCACCCCGATATAAAAGCGATTAGGAGTGCTATTGAAACTAAATCTAATTATGAGTTCTACCTTTTTATTCCGGGGATTTCAAATTTGGAAGATGAAAAATATGATTTAATGATTTTTCATGGTGTTTTTGATCTTAAAAATCCCC
>NZ_SMMB01001196.1 GCF_009711365.1 Xanthovirga aplysinae
TGGTTCTTCCATGATTTTGTATTTGGGCTTTGAAAAAGATTTCAAGGAAAATAAAAATCTTCAATTATCTATCCGGAACCTTTATGGCCAAAATGGAAATTACTTAACTACCCCAGTTCAAACTTTTTTCTTCGATACCCAAGCTCCAAAACTAAAAGATGTTGATGTTTTATCCTCAAATCAACTTCGATTGGATTTTGAAGAAAAATTAAAAGGTTCTTCAGCCGAAGCTATCAACCATTATGAAACAGAACCCTTCCTAGGACATCCATCTTTTGTTCAATTAATCAACTCCGATTCCAGTGTTATACTTACTTTTTCAACTTCCTTTGAAGAAGAAAAACTATATAAACTCCAAGTCATAAACCTTTCCGACCTTAGTGGCAATATCCTAAGCCGGGCTTTATCAACTGAATTCATCTATGACAAAAAGCCTCCTCAAATAAATTCCATTCAGATGATGTCCATGAACCAGTTGGAAGTAAACTTCTCTGAGGTGGTTAACTCTACTGTTGCCGAGGTAGATTCCCTTTATTTGGTTTACCCCATAAAAAATAGAGCAATGTCGGTAGAGCTTTACCCTTATGACTTATCCACTCTTCTGCTGACTTTTGAGGAGGATTTTGAGGATTATGATTCTCTCCAATTGGTGGTTACAAAAATGGAAGACCTAAAAAATAATTCCACAGATTCACTGAAAGCCAATTTTAGCAGTAAGTACCCCAACATTGCCAAAATATTTCCCCTTAGCCGCTACTCCATCCTAGTTCAATTTTCAGAACCTATTGTTACTGATATAACCGGAAAGCCGGAAAATTTCATATTGAACCAAAAAGACACTCCCATCAGGATTGAATGGGAAGAACAAGATCCTTCCCTATTGATTCTATCCTTTAAAACTCCTTTTCCGGAAAAAGATCCCCAATTACTTACCATCTTAGAAGCCCAAGATTTGTTTAACAATTCATCCTACAACTTGCAAGAATCCTTCCTTTACAATTCTCATGTTGATCAGATAAAAATCATTAACAACCAAGCCATTGAAGTTTTATTTGACATTCCTTTAGAGCATAACAGTGCCAGCGATACACTCCATTTCATATTGGAGGAAAGCCTGCATCCCATTTCTGCCATTCATAATAATGAGGAGCCTACAAAAGTTAAACTTTATTGGAAAAGCAGTTTTATTGCAGATAAAGCCTACGAATTAACACTTTCCGGATTAATAGATCAATATGGCCGACAGCTTCCGGAATCTTCCCATACATTCTCTTTCGATCAATCTCCACCGGTCTTCACTAAATTGAAAAGCATTTCTTCCCATCAAATTAGATTGTTTTTTAATGAGGGACTGGAGAAAATTAGTGCCTCAGCACCCAATCATTTCCAATTGGACCAAAACCTCTTCCCCAACCAAATTGAAGTAGAGGAGTCATCAGTATTACTTTCTTTTTCGGAACCCTTTCTTGAAAACCAAAGCTATTCTTTACTCCTTCAAAACCTTGAGGATCTATCTGGGAATGTCATGCCTGATTTTTCCTTTAGTTTCATCTTTCACCCTCCCTATCAACCTAAATACAAGGAATTGGTTTTTAATGAAGTGCTTTCTCAACCTGCGGATGGAGGTTTTGAGTTTGTGGAAATTTATAATACAACCAATGACACGATTGAGCTACAAGTGCTCACCTTTTCCGATCTGAAAACCACGGTGAGATTACCTGAAAGCTCACTACCTCCTGGGGCATATGCTGTTCTTTGTAAACCTGAGGCCATTCCCTTTTTTCCTGACAGCATTCACCGTATTGGCATAAATCCCTGGCCGGAGTTAAACAACAGTGAAGATGAACTTTCCCTAAACAATGAAAAGGGAACTCTTATTGATCGATTAAATTATTCGGAGGATTGGTTTATAGAGGATGAAAAATCAGAGGGTGGATGGAGTTTGGAGCTGATCGACCCCCAAAATCCCTGCAGTGGAAATAGTAACTGGGGTGCTTCCACATATTTTTCCGGAAATACTGCAGGCTTTTTAAATTCGATAGATGGATCCCAACAAGATTCCCAAAATCCAATAGCTTTACAGGCCATTTTAATTGATTCCTTTAATTTGGAAATCCTATTTGATGAACCCATGGACAGCCTAGGACTTATTCAAGGTAAATATTCTTTTGAACCACCTCTCACTATTCAAGCCATCCAACCTATAGGGCCTGACTTTAGAACCTTAAAAATTCATTGGGAAGAGGCTGCAAAACCGGGTAAACCCTATCAAATCCATTTAGAAGGGATATATGATTGTTCTCAAAAATCCCTTTCTCCTACCTCTCTTCAGTTTGCAGATGGTATCCAGCCAAATTTTAACGAACTTTTGATTAGTGAAATCATGGCATCTCCTTCAGAGGATGGTTCTCTTCCCTATTCGGAATATATTGAATTATACAACCCTGTAGATAAAGTAATTAGTCTTAAAAATCTACTACTTTCTGATTTAAAGACTACAACTGTCCTCCCTGACCTCAACATCTTTCCCAATGAATATCTTATCCTTTGCTCTTCTTCTAATCAAGAAAAATTTACCCCTTGGGGAAAGGTGGTAGGACTAAACAACTGGCCCAGCCTTAATAAAACTGATGATGAGTTAACCCTTCATTTGGCAGACAGTACATTAATTTTTCATATCGCTTATGAAGATAGCTGGTATAATGATGCGATAAAGGCTGATGGAGGTTGGTCCCTTGAAATGGTGGATACCAATAACCCCTGTGCAGGAAAAGAAAACTGGACTTCAACTGAAAACCCTCAACAAGGAACTCCCGGATTGCCCAATTCAGTAATCAATGAATTAACCGACCATTTTGGTCCGAAAATCCAAAGTGCAATGGCTATTTCTCCCACACGGTTACAATTGAACTTCTCTGAAAAGCTGCACCCAAATTTTCTGAATCTAATAAGAATAAACTTACTAGAAGGCCCGGCTATTGAAACTATTACCCTTTCTTACCCTGATCTGAGTTCCCTATTTTTTGAACTCTCCAAGCCTTTAGATTCCTTAACTACTTATTCTCTTACCGTAGAAAAAGTAAAGGATTGCTTAGGTAATGCGTCAGAAACTATTAACATAACAGTGGCAATACCCTCAACTGCCGACAGCCTAGATATAGTTATCAACGAAATTTTATTCTACCCAAGAAGTGGTGGGGTACGCTTTATCGAAATATTTAACCCCTCCACAAAATACTTTAATCTTAAAGACCTCTCATTAGTCGGGATCAAGGCAGACCATTCCTCAGAAGAAATCTCATTAACTGAAGACCACTTAGTTTTGCCTCCTGATGGATATCAAGTATTCACAACCAATGGTGAAATACTAAAAGCAGATTACATTAATGCCGATCAAACCACATTTATCGCCTTAAAGCAATTCCCCTCCCTACCATCTGACGAGGGAAATATTGGGCTTCAAACAGGTGAAGGAATAATTATTGATAAGGTAAACTACAACGAAGATTATCATTTTCCTTTACTCAATGAGGTCCGAGGTGTTTCCCTGGAAAGGGTTAATCCAGAATCTCCTTCAAACGACCCCAACAATTGGCAATCGGCTAGTCGGGAGGAAGGCTTTGCCACGCCTGGCTATCAAAACTCTCAATCGCGAAACTTAGATTTAGCATTAGGGGCTATAAAAGTTTATCCTAAAATTTTTACACCTGGAGAAGGTCCGGCAATGATTAGTTATCAGTTTATGGAAAATGATCAAATGGGAACGGTCAAAATTTTTACTCCGAACGGTCATTTAATTAAGACCTTAGCTCAAAATACCCGCCTAAATGGAAAAGGTTTTTTTAGCTGGGACGGAACATCTAATCAGGGAGAAAGAGTAAAAAAGGGATATTACCTAATTCTATTTACAATTTTTAATCTAAATGGAGAAAGGAATACTTTTAGAGAAAGTATTGTGGTAGGCTATGATTGAATAAAGAGTGTTTAGTGCCCTTGAGCACTAAACACTCTTTACTCTCTTCACTCTTAAACTAACCCTTCTGCTATTAACTCGGCTAAATCTTTTACCTTTACCTCATTTTCTTTCTCTTTTGATTTTACCCCATCCGTCATCATGGTCATGCAAAATGGACAAGCTGAGGCAATAATGCTGGCTCCTGTTTCAAGTGCTTCTTCTGTTCTTTCGATATTGATATCCTTATCCCCTTTTTCAGGTTCTTTAAACATTTGTGCACCACCTGCTCCACAACATAAACCTTTGGTTTTACACCTTTTCATTTCTACCAATTCTGAATCCAAGGCCTCCAGCACTTCTCTAGGAGCTTCATAAATATTATTGGCTCTCCCAAGGTAGCAAGAATCATGGAAAGTAATTTTCTTTCCTTTAAAAGTTCCCCCACCTTTAAGGGTGACTTTTCCCTCATTGATCAACTGCTGGAGAAAAGTGGAGTGATGAATCACTTCATAATCCCCCCCCAAATCCGGATATTCATTTTTTAGGGTGTTAAAACAATGTGGGCAAGCTGTTACAATCTTCTTAACATTATATCCATTGAGTACTTGAATATTAGAAACTGCCTGCATTTGAAAAAGAAACTCATTTCCTCCTCTTCGGGCAGGATCTCCGGTACAACTTTCCTCTGGCCCAAGAACGGCAAAACTTACACCGGTTTTATTCAGAATCTTTACAAAGGCTTTGGTAACACTTTTATATCTTTCATCAAAAGAGCCAGCACAGCCTACCCAAAATAGTACTTCTGGTGACTCTCCTTTAGCGGCCATTTCAGCCATTGTCGGTACTTGATATGTTGTATTGCTCATTGTCTTTTTTTCGTTTAAATGTGATTAACATTTTAGGAAAATAATCCTGGTTTTCATGTAATCTTGAACTCCAAGTCTCTCCCTTCTGATTAATTCATTTCTTCTTTTTTTACTTCATCAGCCCAATTAAAACGATCTGTTGGAGCGAATTTCCAAGGGGAGAAACTAGTTTCAATATTTGAAAACATTGCATTCCATGAGCTCGGTGAGGCTGATTCTTCCATAGACTGATACCTTCTCAATTGTAAAATTATTGACAAGGGATCTATATTTACAGGACAAGCCTCAACGCATGCATTACAAGAGGTGCAAGCGTTAATTTCTTCTGCAGTAATATAATCTCCCAGTAGGAACTTCCCATCGTCAAGACCTTTCCCCCCTTTGCTAATGCTATAGCCAACTTCTTCCGAACGATCTCGAACATCCATCATAATTTTACGAGGAGAAAGTTTTTTACCTGTAATGTTTGCCGGACATTCGGCTGTACAACGCCCACACTCAGTACAAGAATAAGCATTCATCAGATTGACTCTATTAAGGTCATTTATGTCCTTAGCGCCAAAACGTCCAATTTCGGCAGGAGCTTGTTCCGAACTTTCTGAAGGTAAGCCCAACATCATATTTACTTCATTAGTCACTTCCTTCATATTTTCCATTTTACCTTTTGCTTCCAGGTTGGAATAGTAGGTATTTGGAAAAGCCAAAAATATATGGAGGTGCTTAGAATAAGTGATATAAATGGCAAATCCTAAAATGCCGATAATATGAATCCACCAGGCAAACCGTTCCGTAATCACCAAGGCAGTAGTATCCATATTTTGGAAAAGTGGAATTAAGAAACTACTAAAGAAAAAGGTACCGGTTTTAGTGTAAGGATGCATGCCCATTGCTGCCAAATCTCTGGTTTGTATTATTTGATCAGTAGCATTCATGGTCAAAATGGCAAGCATAAGGGATATTTCAATGATCAAAATCAGATTAGCGTCCAATTTTGGCCATCCATTCAACTCCGCCATGCTTAGACGTTTTACTTTCAACCCATTTCTTCGAAATAGGAAGATAACACAGGAAACAATCACCGCCATGGCCAGAAATTCAAAAAAGTTAAGAGCCAAAGTGTAAAAATCTCCCAAAAATGGGGCGAAAATACGGTGAGTTCCTGCAAAACCGTCAATGACAAACTCCAATACTTCCAAATTAATGATGAGGAAACCTAAATAAATCATTAGGTGCAATAGAGCTGGAATAACCTTTTTGAACATTTTTTGTTGCCCAAAGGCTACCATCAACATGGTATTTAATCTTTTGTTGGGTTGATCGCTGCGGTCCAGCGGTTTTCCCATCATAATATTTTTTCTTATTCTACTGATACGTTTGGTTAGGATATAAGTAGCAATACCCACCGTGATCAGAAATAATAGTTGGGATAAGTAGTTCATAGTAAAAAGTTTATCGACTTAATAAATTCTTTTTTATTAAAATTTTGCCCCTTACGGTTGCGCCATTAAGGTTTTTGTTCTACATTTGTGCCCTCCAAACGGTGATGTAGCTCAGTTGGTAGAGCATCGGACTGAAAATCCGTGAGTCGGTGGTTCGAATCCACTCATCACCACCCAAAGCCTTTCCAGATGGGAAAGGCTTTTTTTATGCCTTAGTTCCAAATTGAGATCTCCTTTATAGTATATATGTTTGCCCTTTTCCATTAAGATATATTCCTTTCCCGATTATAACCACAATCGTTTTCTGTCTATAAAAGTAATATTTCTTTTAGATAGTATGCAAGCATACTATTTTAAAAGTTCTATTTTTATAATGATTCTTAATTTATTTAAGGATTTCTTATTCATTCCTTCCTAGACAAACTTAGAAAGTAGAAAAAAATAAAAAATATTTATTCTCATTATGAGGGAGTTGAGGATACAATAGGAAAAATCCTAATAGTGGGTTTTGCATGTAAGAGGATTTTGTATACTTTTGTATCCACAAACACGGTGATGTAGCTCAGTTGGTAGAGCATCGGACTGAAAATCCGTGAGTCGGTGGTTCGAATCCACTCATCACCACCCAAAGCCTTTCCCATCCGGAAAGGCTTTTTTTATGCCTAATAGAAATTATCTATTTCCGTAAAAAGATACAACTTTAAATACAAACCTCACGTATAAAAATGAATTCCATTAGAGCCCTTTTTGTAAACAATTAATCTCTCTTTAAAGAAACGCCTGATATTTGACCTACTAAAAATACGAATCCTTCAATTAAAAAGAATCCTCTTAGCCTCGGGGCCACTAAGTATTTTAGTCCTGATCTTGTTAATGGGATTTATCGGAACTGTAATTTTTCATCATGCTTTTCTTTTTCCAAATGCCCTGATTGTTACAGCCCTAATTTTCATTATTACTTTATCTACACATCTAAACAGAAAAGATCAAGCCTTTATTTGGAGTATTTTTGAATCCCCCAGGCTTTATTTCTTTACCGAATATACTTTCTTCAGCTTACCGTTAATAGTACTTTTCTTCGTAACTCCTTATTGGTATTATTCACTCATAATAATATTGGGTTTTAGTTTAATTTCTAGGATAAACTACCAAATGAAGATTAGAGTATCCAAGATCCCAGAAAGTAAATTTATACCTATTACTAATTTTGAATGGCGTTCTGGTTTACGAAAGAATTTTTATGCAATTCTTCCCATTTACCTTTTGGCTTTAAGCTTAAGTTTCTTCCCTTATGTAAGTTTGCTTTTACTTTGGGTGTTTTCATTTTTCTTATCTTCCTTTTACATGGAATGCGAACCTTTGGATATACTTTTAGCTAGATCGGAAGATTCGGCCCAATCTTTCATAAAAGAAAAACTAAGAGAACACCTTCAATTGTATATTTTCATAACCTTTCCAATTGTTTTATTATATGGAATTTTCCACTTTGGAAGTTTTTGGATTCCTTTAGTAGTTTACCTGCTTTCTCTCATAAACATTTGTTATTTTATTTTGAGTAAATATGCTTCCTATGAACCTAATATGATTTTAAAAGCAAATACGGTATTACATGTAATGGTTTCTTTCGGAATCTTTCTTCCTTTTTTATTACCCCTTTCCCTAATTCTTTGTATTCGAAATTATTTTATATCCATTGAAAAACTAAAATATTACCTGGATGCTTAGTGTAAAAGACCTTGTTGTGACCTTTGGTCAGAACAGAGTATTAAATGAACTTTCTTTACAACTTGAGAATAAGAAAGTATATGGGTTAATTGGATTTAATGGAGCTGGCAAGACAACTTTACTAAAAGCGATTCAAGGTATAGTTTCCAAGGAAAAGGGAGAAATTCATTGGAATAACAGAAAACTTCAACGAAAAGACCTTGCTTACCTAGAAACCCAAAATTTTTTTTATTCTCATATCACAGGAAGAGAATATCTGTCGCTTTTTCCAGCTCCTGATTCTTCATTTAAAATAGACCTATGGCAGGAGTTGTTTAAACTTCCTTTGGATGAGTTTGTGGAAGACTATTCCACTGGAATGAAAAAGAAATTGGCCTTGTTGGGCATTCTTAAAATGGATAAATCACTGATTTTTCTAGATGAGCCTTACAACGGCGTAGACCTTGAAACCAGTCGTATTTTAGGAATTTTGATAGAAAAATTAAAAGAAAAAGGCAAAACAATTCTGATAACCTCCCACATTCTGGAAACATTAACTAATAATTGTGATCATATTCTATATTTAGAGGAAGGCAAAATTCAAAAGACCTTTGATAAAAATCAACTAGAAAATCTGGATAAGGAAATTTTCCATTTAATGGAAGCAAACAGCACTCAATTGATAAATAAAGTACTGAAATAGTGGTTTAGGAAGAGACCTGGAAGGAATTGAATTAAAACTGAAAATGAAAAAGGCTAGTCATAAAAAACTAGCCCTAATATCTATTTGGTGAAAAATTTGAGTTGAATCATTTCCTTTTCTGTTAAGAACCGCCACTTTCCTCTTGGCAAATTCTTTTTGCTGAGTCCGGCATAAAGCACACGATCAAGTTTTACCACTTCATACCCAAGAAATTCAAATATTCTTCTTACAATACGGTTTCTACCTAAATGAATTTCAACACCCAAAGTTTTATTATCCGGGGAAAGTAAAGCAAGTTCATCTACCTCCACTTTACCATCTTCTAATTCTAAGCCTTTTGTAATTTGTTCATAATGCTCTTTAGAAATAGGTTTATCCAATTCTACTTGGTAAACCTTCTTTATTTTATGAGAAGGATGAGCAAGTTTCTCAGCTAAATCTCCGTCATTTGTAAACAACAATAGGCCGGTAGTGTTTCTATCCAATCGCCCAACTGGATAAATGCGCTCTTCACAGGCATTTTTAACCAATTGCATCACAGTTTTTCGCTCCTCGGGATCATTGGTCGTTGTTATAAAGTCTTTGGGTTTATTCAATAGTACATATATAAGCTTCTCCCTTCTTATAGGTTTATTTCTGTACCTTACTTCATCCCTTGATTTTACCTTAAACCCTAGTTCGGTTACCACCTTACCATTAACCTTGATCTCTCCATTTTGAATAAGCAGATCAGCATCTCTACGTGAGCATACTCCGCAATTTGCAATGTAACGGTTTAGGCGGATTTCTGTTTGGTTTTTTGGAGCTTGGGTCTTTTGAGATATTTCTTTGATTTTATCAAAATTATAATCCGGAGTTCGTGCTCTTTTTGTAGAAGAGAGTCCTTCTAATCTCTTGTCTTGCTTTTCACGCACTCTCTCCTTACCATATTTAGCACCTCTTTTGGCAGATGAGGGTTTGCCATGATCTTTAAATCTTTCAGGTTTTCTTCTAAATGATTTTTTTCCCCCTTCATAACCTGAACTCTTCCTTTCTTTTAACCCGAAACCTTCCGAAGTGCGATCTATTTCCTTTTCTTCAAAGGAAGGACGGTTATTTCTTTTTTTTGAAGGCCTTTTATCCAACTCTCCTTTTAAATACCGATCTTCGGATTTGTTTTTCCTTGATGGGGTGCTTCTTTCAGCCTGTGGGTTTCCCCTGAAATTTTTTTTTCTCATTTCAATTCAGTATCACTACTGTATTTTTAAATAAAACGGTTGAAAATTGTAGATCATTAAAATGAAAGCAATAGAATTAATTTCCCTTTCATTAAACTCATTCTCAAATTTTCTGCAAATTGCATTCCTTCATTGAAAATAACCAGAAAATGGGAAGATGATTGTTGTATTAAGGTGAAATGACTGTGAAAGAAAAGGAGAAAAGGCAAAAATTAATCCTGTTGCTCTCCAATTTGACTTCCTTCACTGACAAAGTCCTTAGGAGTTGGTAAATCTTTCAGGCTATTAATTCCAAAGTATTCCATGAATTTTGCACTGGTACCATAAAGAAGAGGACGACCAATGGTTTCCGCTTTTCCAGTAATTGAAATGAGTTCCTTTTCCAATAACTTCTGAATTGTATAATCACAACTCACACCCCTTATTTGCTCAATTGTTGCTTTGGTAACCGGTTGTTTATATGCTACTATTGCCAGGGTTTCCAATTGAGAGGTAGTCAACCTTCTTTTTGACTTTTGTTTCAATAAAATGCGAATGCTGGCCTGGTAAGCAGGCTTGGTAAGAAATTGGTAACCTCCTCCAAGATAAAATATCTGAAAAGGAAACTCCTCAGCCTCATATTTCTTCAAAAGGGCATCTAGAGCTTCCTTAATATCTTTTTCAGGAATATCTGTCTGAAACATTTCAGCCAAACAATTCCGAATTTCCTCAATTTTTACTGGAGTAGTGGAGCAAAAAATTAAGGCTTCTATGTGATTCTGTAAAAAATCCAGTGCTCTATTTGTTTTGACGAAGTTTGGCTTCGATGGAATGCATTGTATGAGGAACGGCCCTTAACCTGGCTTTGGAAATCAATTTACCACTATCCACGCAAATTCCATAAGTTCCATTTTTTATTCTAACCAAAGCATTCTCCAATTGAATAATAAACTTTTGTTGTCGAGCAGCTAACTGACTTAAACTTTCCTTCTCCGCGGTATCTGCTCCATCCTCTAACATCTTTAAAGTACCTGCTGTTTTATCTATTCCACTATCATTCGCCCTGGTTAATGTCTCTTTAATATAGTTGAGTTCAGTATAGGCTTTTTCGAGTTTTTCGGTAATTAAAGTTTCAAATTCCTGAAGTTCTTCCTTCGAGTACCTTGTTTTTTCTTCC
>NZ_SMMB01000654.1 GCF_009711365.1 Xanthovirga aplysinae
ATTCGCCAATTTTAAAGCCAACAATGTGGAAGGTATAAACTTCTTCTTCTCAATGGCATGAATCGTTTGTCTTGAAACCCCGATTTTTTCCGCCAAATCGGATTGAGACATATCATGGCGAGCCCGCTCTACTTTTATAGTATTTAACATCTTCCCTGCTAAAGCTTGCAATCAAATTCCTAAATCAGTTTACCGAATAGGTTCTCTTCTTAAAAAAATAAATCAACAAAAATCCTGTTACCTCCAACTCCACCAAAAGCGCCGCCTCAATTTTCAGATTTGGATTAATCAAATAAAGCACCATAACCAAAAAAACTGATAAGGCGAAGGTCCAGATAACAGACTCCAAACGGAGTCTTTGAAAATACTCATCATGCACTTTATCCTTGGCCAGTGCATAACAAAACAGCCCCATAATTCCTATAAACGGGCTACCCGATAACTCGTTTCCGAAGCTATCTCCCACATCCAAAGTGAAGGGGTCAATATTACAGCTTTGCTTGCAGCATTAAATCCTGCAATAAATGCTAGGGGTATTCCTGGCATTAATCCGATAAGAAACAACCACACCAATCTTCTTAAAATAATTCGGCAACAACTGTAATTTCATCTACGGATAAAATTATTTAATGAGAAGTTTAGTAAATCAATTGCAGGGCAAAAGAAATCATTTTTAGAGCCCCTACTACGTTACTGTCCGTAAAGACCACGGCAAAATCCAATGATTCAAGAAATGCAATAGGATTGACCGCTATAGCATACATAAGTTCAAAAAATCTAAAAACAACAACTGAGATCATACCCCAAAGAAATAAAGTAATCCCAAGGATATTACTTGAAAAAGGCAATAATGGAAATTTCATAATTTGTTAGGTATAATATACGTTAAGTAAATTTTAGTGGATTAAATGTAAATTAAACTTTACAATTATGAAAATTTTACTGGGATTTTTCCCAATAAAAGCAGTAACAATTTATTTAGAAATAAAGATTCATTATCATAATCTCCTTCATTGATTTCTGAGAATTTAATGGGGTAATTTTGAAATATTATTGCTTCTTACCCTTTCTGCATTAAATAGTAATTATCCGTGGGTTTAGGGTAATAGGAACAAATTGTAAACAAATACCTATCTGCAGGAATATTTTGTTTTCAACAAAAGAGACTTTAAAAGAAGCAGAAGAAAAATGATTCCGGCATTCGTTGAACAAAAAGATTTTTTTATGGAGAACTAGACCTCATTAGAAAACCTATAACTATGGTCATCCCACTACCCCATTTTACCAGGGTGCTAACCATAGAAAATTTGTAAAGAAGGGCTCCAAAAATTCCCCACCCTTGTGGTTCTATTTCATGAGCCCCCCTTGATAAACTTTATGCTGAATTAAATCTAAATGAAGGCAGGAAAAAGATATCCTCTCCTAGCAGACAGCTGCAAAACTAAGTTTCCTCATGTCAGAAAGTTTAGAAAAAATCGTCGTCCTTACAACTCATTGCCTAATGATCAGTTTTTGATCTTCGCCCTTTAGTGAAACTCGAATTCGTTTATTTTGACCACTTTGACTTGCAATTACCCGATTTCCTTCACCCATAATGGAAAGATCAAAATCATTTCGCTGACCTCCCTGTCTTATTTCCGTCTTGTTACGCTGACCCTTACCACTTTGCCTAATATCTAGTTGATTATCAATCCCACTTTGCTGGATGGTTTCAAGAAGCAATTTTTCCCCTTCCTGAAAAATGTTTAACTCATTCCCACTACCTTCCTGCCACAAATGTTGGATCGATCCCCCCCTTTTCTGGACAATGTCTACACGATTGTCACGACCATTCTGTACTACAAAGGATAACATAGAAAAAGGACTTTCTCCTCCAATCTGAGTGATACTGGCCGTATTCCCCGAAACCTCCCTGGAAAATAAACTCCTTTGCCAGATAAAAGCTATATTCCCCCTTCCGCCAAGCTGTAGAATCGCTGCCTCATTGTTTTTACTCTCCTGACCAAAGGAGGCCCCTTGGTCGATGTAGGCAAAATTCCCCAAACCTCCACTCTGGTGCACTAGCGAAAGATTATTCTTACTTTTTCCTCCTTTTGAAACATTTTGATTAATGAAAAGCAAATGCAGACCTCCACTTTGAAGGGCTACAACTTTATTATTGATGCTTTCCCCTCCTTTCCCATTGGTCTTTTGCTGGATGTCTGCATAATTCCCTATACCTGTTTGTAAAAGAAAAGTTTGATTATCCACTGCTCTTGCCCCCTTACTAATGGTGGTATTCACATGAGCAGTATTCCTAATGCCCAGCTGAGCAACAAAAACATGTACTGAATTACCGTTGTGGTCATCTCCGTAGATAGGACTTTGAAGGATTGCATTATTGCGGTTACCCCATTGGTTCACCTGGCTAGAAATGACATTGTTGGTATTGTTATTACCTACTATCTTGCTTTCAAGGGTAGCCCGGTTGAAGTTTCCCTTTTGACTTATCCTGGACTGAATAATATTTGCAGCATTATTGTGCCCTATCACCCCCTGTTTTCCTGACAACTGATTATTTATACCATTCTGCTCCACACCCAACAACAATAGTTGATTGATATTTGAACTCCCTTGAATCCAATTTTGATCTTTAACCAAATGGTTTTTTCCCTCTTGGTTAATAAAGTTCAATAAAAGGTTATGGGTATTTCCAGATCCCTGAATTTTATTGTTATTAATAGCGGTATTCCATGCCCCCTTCTGATGAATTACCCCAATCAGGTGGTTTTCTTGGAATTGGCCCAAACAGGTAAATGCCACAATGACATTAATGATTAGCAATGCAAAAGTTTTTTTCATAGGACAAAAGTGTTTTTACAGTGGTTATTGGATTAGAGCTAGATGAAAGATTTTTCTATTTCAGAATAGGAGGTAATCACAAGTGAAAGGAGAAGGTTAATTTAGGTTTTTAATATACAAGTTCAAAACCTCTTCCGGCCTGGTAGATGTAAGAAAAGATTGGCTAATATATAA
>NZ_SMMB01000556.1 GCF_009711365.1 Xanthovirga aplysinae
TTTTATTTAGGAATGAGTAAAAAAGAACCCTCCAAGGGCTTCAATCCCTTGGAGGGTAAGGAGGATTTTGACATTTATTGTTTCACAAAACGAAGCTCTAGTTCTTTCTCCCCTATCTGCAATCGCAGAATATAAACACCTATAGACAAGCTGGATACATCCAACTGTATGTCTTTCCCACGACCACTTTGCTCCAACATAAGATGACCGCTAAGGGTATAAATTTTCGCTTTCCATCCTTGGCTCTCTCCCCAACTGACGGATAGTTGGGAGGTCGCAGGATTAGGCCCTACCTCCAGAACAAAAGCTTGCTCTTCTTCACTGCCCAGGATAGCTTCAATAACTAAAACACCTTCCTTCAAATTTACCATATAGTTTTTCAGCTTATCTTCGGGGTCATTCAGACTGATAGTGATGGGATATTCCCCAGGAACCGATGCAATAGTGGCAGTGCTACTGTATGCAGCCGTAATATTATCCTGATTCACCAGACCTTCTATTTCTCCTTCAAAAATAGGGTTTTCTTCTTCATATTCACGGCTATAGTCATTAGCCGTTATTGAGAGTTCGGCAGGGATTACAGTTAAAGTACCTTCACCAAACGTAATCGCATAATTCCTGGCTGAAAGACCCGATGATTCAACCAAATAAGTGCCCACTTCACTTTGCTTATTTGCCAGGGTACTAAAACTTAATTCCCCAGACAGGGAAGCTCCATCTCCTTCATGTTCTCCATTTACAAAACCCTCATATTGTCCCTCAAAGGATGGGTTGGCCTTTCCATAGTTTTTGCTTGCGTCTTTTACCGTCACAGTCAGGAGAGCCGGATTAATTGTCAAAGTCCCGCTAACCGATTCCGGAAGGTAATGTTCCAAGTCAGTTATGCTGATGGTCACCTCATACTCCCCTGCCTCCACAGGAAGATCAGTTTGGCCATTGAATAATATTTCCACGGCATCGGTAACTCCTTCGGCTTCGAAGTTGTAATCCACAACTTGCTCTTTACCATTATAAGTAAATGAATTATTGCCTAAACGAAGAGAAGCCCTAGCTTTGAATTCCAGGTTCCAATCAAAGGAAATATCATTATCAAAAACTTCCTTCCATTCAATAAAAAGGTTTTCTCCCTTTTTAAGGGGCACTTGCAAATATGTTTGATCATTATTTTTATCTTTCGCCAAAGGAGCTTCCCCACAACCTCGGTAAAGGTATAAATCCTTATAACTATCACTAAGACCCACCACAGAAGAAATGGTTACCTCCCCTTCCTCTGGGGCCGTAAACTTAAAAATTGTAGGAGTTGATGAGGTATGATTTCTACCCACTACTGCCTCTTCCAGGTTCCCAAACAAACAATCCAACGAAAATTCTACTGATGAAATAGTAAAGCCTGGAAAAGTAGGGTTGGTAATTTCACATTGGAAGACATTTCCCGCTGAAGTATGGCCGGAATAAGATGTGCTTGTTTCCCCATCCAGAAGTTCACCATCCGCATACCATTGATAGGAATTCCCTTCTCCATCTACCGTTACACTTAAGATGAAATCATTGTGTGTCTCATTTTCCCATTCAAATAACACAGGAGCCTTATTCTGAGGATCAAAGTAGAGATTATTTATAATATCCCAATTGTTTTGTAAACTTTCAAAACCCAGATCATTTTCCCGAATATAAATTTCTGTACTTGAAAGTGCCGACAAATCCGGCGAATAATTGAAATGGTTATTATTCAAAAACAAATACCTTAAAGCCGTCAAGTTGTCCAGTTCCACTGGAACATCACCAGTTAATTGATTATAATCCAAACCCAACCAATCTAAAGCTATAAGGTTACCCAATTCTACTGGAATACTACCACTTAATTGATTATTACTCAAATCTAAAGAGGTTAAAGCCGTCATATTTCCCAATTCCAAGGGTATGAAACCATTAAATTGATTTGAGGATAATCCCAAATCACTTAAATTGGTCAAAGAACTCAATTCCCCTGGAATACTACCACTTAATTGATTAGAGGACAAATCCAAGCTATTTAAATCACTCAATGAAGTTATTTTTATTGGAATACTACCACTTAACTGATTAGAAGACAAATCCAAAAGATGTAGTTTCGTCAAATTACCCAATTCTTCCGGAATACTGCCACTTAATTGATTGGAAGACAATCTACAAAACTCTAAACCGGTCATATTACCCAATTCTACAGGAATACTGCCATTTAATTGATTAACTGAAAAATCCAAAATCTCTAGGTTCGTCAAATTGCCTAATTCCACTGGAATAATCCCACTTAATTTGTTAAACTCCAAATGTAAATTCTGCAGATCCGTCAAATTGCCCAATTCAACTGGAATACTTCCA
>NZ_SMMB01000665.1 GCF_009711365.1 Xanthovirga aplysinae
AAAAAAATGAAAAGAATCCGATATATAGGCATTTATTACGTTATTATTGGTATAATTTGCCTTATTTCAGACTCTGTTGCAAACTTTTAGTTTATCTTAAGCTATCCTTGATCCAGAGGTAACCGTTCCATCGTACCAGTAACGGTAACTCCATTCACCATACCAGACAAAATCCTAATTATCTGGGTATCATCAGGGTTTTGGCTAAGAAAACTCCTCGGCATAAAAGTGCCTTTAAGGGAAATTTCAGGAGTTCCCTCATTTTCATCATTAACAAAAATATCATTGGAATAGGTAAGGAGCTTCATTTTAGATGAATCTACTTCTATTGAGGTTGGGTCAGAAAGACTGGAAGCTGGAGAGAAGCTAATTTCATAAGCTGCATTAGGCGCTGTAAGATCTATAATGCTCGGTTTATTCATAGATAACTGACCTACAAAATTGCTAGACTGATCATTTCCGCTATATAGATAATAGGTTACGTTAGTAAAGTTCGCCCATACAAAGGGAAATTTTTTGTAATAGCTATGCATAGCGATCAGACTCAAGAGCCTTACATTCTGAAACTGAGTTGTAGTACTCTTAAAGAATGTATTTGCTGCGTCTATCATAGCCTTCGTATTTGATTTGTTTTTATCGGGCATTGCCGCCTTAAAGTCCATAGCCAATTGAGAATTAGGGTAAGCATGGATTGTTTGAATGAACAAGGCTGTTTCTTTCATGGACTCCTGGTCTTTAGGGCCCACTGTTTGCGGATCGAATTTAGCTGAGCCTGAACTTCTATTTTGTATTGTGTTAATGTTTGCTATAGGGTAATACGAGTTGGCAGAACTCACCAAAAGTTTGTAGACCATTGAATAAGTAGATTCACCCGTAATAGGATCGATATAACTCTTATCTAAAACGACGGTGCCGCTTTTCCCAGCTGGAATGACTTGCCCACCTTCCAGGGTTGTTAAAACCTCCAAGTCCTGATTGTAAGCGGATTTAGGGAACGGGCTTTCAGAATTATGCTTTCGTACTGTGGTCGGAGTAATAACTACAATATCAGAGTCGGTTTCATTATTTATTTGGCACTCCTTAGAAACATCCGACTTAGGTGTTTGTTCTTGTGTACTCATTTTAATTCGAATTATATAGATTAACATCAATTAAGGGATAATAAAACGCACTTCCCTTTTTCTCCACCTTTTATCGTTATTTTCCTGTCAGTATTTACCGAAACAAACTTCCTTCGTAGCAGACAGGATTTTTATTTTGGTTGATAAAACGTCATTTCATAATTTTAAAAAATCAAATAAGTTTTGAGATGTATTTATTCATTACCCTACTGGTAAAGTATTGCTTTTCCCATTTGTACCAAAAGAGTAACCCCCCATTTTTGTTATTGGTGTGTAGGATGGAGACCAGGTAATCTTTAGCCCATTCTGGCACTTCTGGTCCCTGGTATTCCGGTTTTTCATCCCTCAGCAGGGAACCATAACAATTAAATTCTTTGGCCTCTTCTTTGGAGGAAAAAATACCATAAAGCTCAATGGAGTTTATCATAGGGTCTTTTAAAAAGGTCAATCTACCGGCATAGCATTCTTTAGTGCCACCTGTCCAGCTGAGTTTACCTTTTAGAAAGTTAAAAGACTCTACTTCTTGTTGATTGATCTTTAAACCGAATTCGGATAGCTTAAACTCACTAATATTTTTAAAAAAGCATCCATTGGTCCGAACGGCATACTGCCCGTAAACTTCTCTGATATTGCAGTTATGGAATTTAGTAGCGACTGAGGTCATAAGTTTAGACATCGGGTTTACCTCATCAGCGACAAAGTTGTTGCTGGCAGGTATAGGTTCACTCTCTAACCATACTTTGCCAATAATTCTACGCTTCCCCTGCAGATCCACATCAGGCCTTATAAAACCATTAAATGGGGTTTGCTTATTGCTCTTCCACTTGATTATCCCTCCTTCCAGTTTAAGGTTTATAATGCGCATATCATTCAGGTAAATTATACTCTTCCCTATATCTGTCTGATTTCCAATGATGGTTACTGCAAACCTTTGATTGGGTTCAATGTATACTCCTGTCCAGGGAAACATAGTGTTGCGGTTTACATAATCAATACAATTATATAAAGAAGCCCAATCTACTTCCATACCGTTTTCGCTTAACCATTGGTTGAATGCAGTGCGGGCCTTATCTTTATTTAAATTGGTCATTTTTCGTAAAATAGCAACGGCAGATGATTTACTGTTTAAAATAGTAGTGATTGCCCGTTCAGTGGAAACAGAGCGAACATAAGCACCCTTTGAGGCTATTTGTATGGCACTAGAATCCCTGGAAATAAGCAGGGACCTTTCTCTATCCGATAAAGCAGAAAAACGAGGGTCTTCTAGTGCAGTCTGAGGATCTTTGGCATATAAATCCTGGAGTTTTGTATCAAAGCGCAGTTCAATTAAAAAATTACTGGCTTCAGTTTCTTTTTGCCATTTGTAATGGGGCGGTATCCTGAATCTGGCAAAGTGATCAAAGGCTTTCATTTCTCTAGGTCCGTAGGATCCAATTTCCCTTAGAGGGGATTTTGGGATAGCAAGCTGTTGGCCTTCCTTAATGAGTCCAAGGTCCTTAACAACTTGGTACTGAGCAGGGATTGTATCCTTTGGGGCAATGTAAAAGGTAGAGATTCCGGTCACACTAGCCTGTTTTTCAGGATCGTGTAACTCACTGAGTTTATAGGTCTTAATCACAGGATCGATCGTAGGATATCGGGAACCGATGTAATTGGTAATTTCATAATTTTCTCCGTAAATCTCTTGGAGCCATTTAATAAAATAAGAGAAATTGTTGTTAAGAAACCCTTGTCTTCGGTAACCCAGTTCACCGATCAAACCTACCTGCCATAAAACTACATGAAGAGAAGGGTTTATTTGTCGCTGACGGATAAGGCAATCGGTGGCTTCATGCATTTGCATTCCTGGATGTCAAGGATCTACACCCAAATCGGCACATAAAGTATCTAAGGCACAAACCCCGGCTTTCATCGTGGCTTTGTAACCTTCTCTACGGGCCAATTCAATTGCTCGGTGAGTGGAAAGCACAAATATACCA
>NZ_SMMB01000522.1 GCF_009711365.1 Xanthovirga aplysinae
GAAAATGGTGTAGTTAATTTACTTTAAAATATTTTCACCAAAGATCAATTAACAATTTCGAAATAATGGCATGAAGATCAATAAATTCATATGATTTAATTGCTTTTATATATTCTTTAGCGCCATATTTCTTATTGTAAAAATGATTTCAGACCTTTTTCTTTTATTCAAATACATTATTTCAACTATTTGTCTTCGAAAAAAGATACTTTTAGAAGAATTTACTGGTAGAATTAACCTCAGATGAAAACTTATTAAAAGTTTAGTTTGAAACACTTTTCTTTCTATCAGAGCCCATAAATCTTAAAAACTAAACGCTAAACCATTGGCAGCATTGAAACGTACAAAAATTGTTCAGCTCCTTAGCGCTGAAGAAATTGGAAACCTTGTTAAGGTTAAAGGCTGGGTAAGAACCAAAAGAGAAAACAAAAACGTCGCTTTTATTGCCCTAAATGACGGTTCTGTAATCCATAATCTACAAATTGTGGCAGATCCAACCGAAATTGAAGAAGAAGTACTCAAAAAAATCACTACAGGTGCCTGTATAGGGGTAGTTGGAAAAGTGGTAGCTTCTCAGGGAAAAGGCCAAAAGGTAGAATTAGCCGCTGAAAAAATAGAGGTAATAGGTACGGCCAATCCAGAAGAGTACCCATTACAGCCTAAGAAGCATTCTCTGGAGTTTCTACGGGAAATTGCTCATTTACGACCTAGAACAAACACTTTCGGAGCGGTATTTCGAATTCGTCACGCCATGATCTTTGCCGTTCACAGTTTTTTCAACGACAAAGGATTTTTCAATGTACATACTCCCATCATTACCGGTTCAGATGCGGAAGGAGCAGGTGAAATGTTCCGGGTAACCACCCTTGATCCTTTAAATCCCCCCTTAAATGAGGATGGTAATATCAACTATAAAGAGGATTTCTTCGGAAAAGAGACTAACCTTACCGTTTCAGGGCAATTGGAGGGTGAACTGGCGGCTCTCGCCCTATCTGAAATTTATACGTTTGGACCAACATTTAGAGCGGAAAATTCTAATACCACCCGTCACTTAGCTGAATTCTGGATGATTGAACCAGAAATGGCTTTCTATGACCTGGACGACAGCATGGACCTTGGGGAAGAGTTTTTAAAATATTTAACCCAATATGCCCTGGATAACTGTGCAGACGACCTGGCTTTCCTAGAAAAACGCTTGCTAGAGGAAGAAAAAGGAAAACCTCAGAAAGAGCGAAGCGAGATGACTTTAACTGAGCGATTACGTTTTATCGTAGAAAATGACTTTGTCCGGTTAACTTATACGGAGGCTATTGATATACTTAAAAACTCCAAACCGAACAAAAAGAAGAAATTCCAATTTCTGATCGAAGGTTGGGGGGCTGATCTGCAATCCGAACATGAGCGTTATTTGGTAGAAAAACACTTCAAAAAGCCTGTAATTTTAACAAATTACCCTGCCACTATCAAGGCCTTCTACATGCGACTAAACGATGACAACAAAACCGTACGAGCCATGGATATTCTTTTCCCTGGAATCGGGGAAATCATCGGTGGATCTCAAAGGGAGGAACGTTATGATGTTCTAAAACAAAAAATTGAAGCCATGGATATTCCCGCAAAAGATGTGTGGTGGTACATGGACACCAGGCGATTTGGTTCAGCACCCCACAGTGGGTTTGGGTTGGGCTTTGAACGGATGATGCAATTTATCACCGGATTAAATAATATCCGTGATGTAATTCCATTCCCTCGCTTTCCTGGAAGTGCAGATTTTTAATCTAAATTCAAACTTTTTACAAGAAAAGCACAAATTCCGAATTAGAATCTATCTAATTCGGAATTTCATTACTCAGATCTCCTTTTCAACCCTGTACTATTCTCCATTTCGAGTAAATTTATAGGAACGTTGATACCCTCTTCCCGGATCTTTTACGACCAAAACATATTGCCCCTCATAAAGTCCTTTTACATTAATTCGGTACAAATCCCCATCCAATTTCTCAGAATACACAGGCATTTGAATTCCAATAATATTATACATTGTAAAAGTTACCAAGGACATTTGCCCCTCGTTCACTTT
>NZ_SMMB01000763.1 GCF_009711365.1 Xanthovirga aplysinae
AGCATCTGATTTGAAGTTCTTTAAGGGAAATCTAGAGTGGTGAATGATTATTATTGAGTTTTAATTTTTAAAAAATGACGCAGGAAAACGTAAAGATGCTAATTATAGGCTCCGGGCCTGCTGGTTATACGGCCGCTATTTATGGTGCAAGAGCGGATCTTAAACCAGTGCTTTATACCGGTGCTCAAGTAGGTGGGCAATTAACCATCACAAATGATGTTGAGAATTATCCAGGTTATCCAGATGGAGTGATGGGGCCTCAAATGATGGTTGATTTTCAAAAGCAAGCTGAAAGATTTGGTGCCGAAATTAGAATGGGTCTGGCAACTAAAGTTGATTTTTCTTCTTACCCCCACAAAGTTGTTATTGACAATAAGCATGAAATTATTGCAGAGAGTGTAGTTATTTCTACAGGGGCTTCAGCAAAATGGCTTGGAATACCTTCCGAAGAGCGTTTAAATGGAAAAGGGGTTTCTGCCTGTGCCGTTTGTGATGGATTCTTTTTTAGAGGACAAGATGTGGTAGTTGTGGGAGGAGGAGATACTGCTGCAGAAGAAGCCACTTACCTTTCAAAGCTTTGTAATAAGGTTCATTTATTGGTGAGAAGGGATGAAATGAGAGCTTCTACCATTATGCAGAAACGTGTAGAAAATACGGAGAATATTGAAATCCATTGGAATACCGTTACCGAGGAAATTCTAGGTGAAGAAGGAGTTGAGGGAGTGAGAGTTAAAAACCGGGAAACAGGTGAGGTAAGTGAGATTAAAGCAACCGGCTTTTTTGTAGCAATTGGTCATGAGCCAAATACCGGGATTTTTAAGGATTATTTGAATTTGGATGAGAATGGTTATATCCAGACAGTTCCGGGAACATCCAAAACAAAAATTGAAGGTGTGTTTGCTGCGGGTGATGCGCAGGATCATGTGTATCGTCAAGCTGTAACTGCTGCCGGATCAGGCTGTATGGCTGCTTTGGATGCTGAGCGATTTTTGGCTGCTAAGGAAATGGAGGCCGTTTAGAGATTATTGCTTTATGAGAAAAGTAGGGGGGATACTGGTTTTGTGCATGTTGTTTCATGTAGCAGATCTGCATGCGCAAAACCAAAAGAAAAGATGGAAGTTCTGGAATATTTTTAAATCGAGGAAAGCCCCAAAGAGGGAAATTGTGGTCCCTGATGAGAAAAAGCAGCTAGAAGATGAATCAAACATTCCATTAGTTATTGATCAGTTTAGTTCATCTACAGATTCCCTGATTCGAATTGTGGCTCGAAAAGCCAATGATGACTGGAGTCTGATGGACAATGATCAATTTGAGATGGTCCTGGTTGATAAATGGCTTCGGATAAATGAGAAATGGCTAAAAGCTCAACCCTATTACAAGACTTGGGATTCCTGGAATATAAACCCTTATAAAGAGGATATTCAGAATTTGGAGGGAAAAGTAAACTTGCATTTGTATAATGAGAATATAAAGAATTGGGCCTTTCCCGTCCGGAACACTTATGTTACTTCCGGTTTTGGTTTGCGACATTACCGTATGCATAATGGAGTGGATTTAAAAGTGTTGATGGGAGCTCCCGTTTATTCTGCCTTTGACGGAGTAGTTCGGATTGTGAAATACGACCGAAACGGTTATGGGAATTATATTGTCGTAAGGCATGCAAATGGATTAGAGACACTTTATGGCCATTTGAAAAAGGCCTTAGTAAAGGTTGGGCAGGAAGTGAAGGTAGGTGAACGGATAGGATTGGGAGGAAATACCGGTAGAAGTTCAGGTACCCACCTTCATTTTGAAGTTAGATATTTGGGGTACCCATTTGATCCTCGAATTATTTACGACCTGGATACCGATACTTTAAAAAAGGTGAACCTGGAGCTGGATAAAACCACTTTTGCCTATTTAAAGGAAGCCCGAAAAATTGTCTTTCACAGAATTCGAAGCGGGGATACCTTAAGTGGAATTAGTAAGAGGTATAGAACATCTGTTAAAGCAATTTGTCGACTGAATGGGATTTCTTCTAAAACTATCCTTAGAATAGGAAGAAAACTTCGGATACGATAAAAAGATATTAGATATTAAAACCTAATTAAGGAAGATCCAAAAAGTTACTCATAGCGGTAAGAAATTATGCTTGACCTTATTTATAAATTATATTGCTTGGGCGCTGAACAATTTGAAATTAGAGTATTCACCCCAATAAAATATTTGTGAGGCCATCTTAAGTAGGTGATTTTTTGATTTTCTATTATATAAATTTAATCAATGAAACTTGATATATTGGTGTTAGCAGCCCATCCTGACGATGCTGAACTTTCTTGCTCGGGAACAATTCTTGCCCATATTGCAAATGGAAAAAAGGTTGGTTTAGTGGATTTGACTCGGGGTGAGTTGGGTACAAGAGGCTCCGCTGAACTTAGAGATAAGGAAGCGGCTGCATCCGCAAAAATTTTGGGTCTAACGGTAAGAGAAAATCTGAAGTTTAAAGATTTCTTTTTTAAGAATGATTATGAGCATCAACTAAGGGTAGTGGAGTTGATTCGTAAATATAGGCCTGAAATTGTTTTGGCCAATGCCGTTAATGATCGTCATCCAGATCATGGAAAAGCAGCTGAATTGGCCAAAGTTGCTTGCTTTATGGCTGGACTAAGAAAGATTGAGTCTGAAAGTGATGGGGAATTACAAGAAGCTTGGAGACCTAAAGCGGTATATCATTATATCCAGAGTAATTATATAAAGCCAGATTTTGTGTTCGATGTCTCTGATTACTGGGACAAAAAAGTGCAATCTATCATGGCCTTTAAGTCTCAATTTCATGATCCAAATAGTGAAGAACCGGAAACTTTTATTTCCTCACCTGATTTCTTAAAATTAATTGAAGGACGAGCAAAAGATTTTGGTCATTCAATTGGAGTAAGTTATGGAGAGGGGTTTACACAGGAGCGTTATCTTGGGGTGAAAGATTTGTTTGATTTAATTTAATCTAGAAATGGAAATTAAGAATTAGGAATGATTTACTAAAGATTTTAGTGTTTGATTTCTTCAGAAATTAAACCTCAAGGTTTAACCCTTCCATGAAAAAATGATTCCTAATTCTTAATTTTTAGTTTATTTCTCAGGGTGATAGTCGCTCAATCTTCCAGTTGTTATTTGACTCTTTTGTGTAAGAAAGACGATCATGAAGTCGACTTGGTCGACCTTGCCAGAATTCAATACGTTCTGGTATAACTTTGTAACCTCCCCAAAATGATGGTCTTGGTATTTCTTGTCCTTCGTATTTTTTAACAAGTTGCTGGTAACGTTCCTCCAGTATTTTCCTATCCGTAATAGGGTGACTTTGTTCGGAAACCCATGCACCAATTTGGCTACTTCTAGGACGACTCTTAAAGTAGCTATCTGAGGTTTCAGCACTAACTTTCTTAATTATTCCTTCTACCCTCACTTGTCTTTCCAACTCTGGCCAAAAAAAATTGAGCGCTACAAATGGATTTGCAATAATGTCCTTCCCCTTATTGCTTTCATAATTGGTGTAAAAAATGAACTTCTGGTTTTCAACTCCTTTTAATAACATTATTCTCGAAGAAGGTCTTCCTTGTGAAGAGATTGTAGCCAAATTCATGGCACTAGGTTCCATAACTTCAGCCTGTAAGGCTTCTTCAAACCATTTTTTAAATTGCTCTACCGGATTAGAGTTAACATCATTAATCTCAAGGGATTCTTTGCTGTACTCTGTGCGGATG
>NZ_SMMB01000840.1 GCF_009711365.1 Xanthovirga aplysinae
TTTTTGTCTTACACCAGCTGAAATGGTTTAATTTTAATTTTTTTGATCTTCTTTTATAATAAATTGAATTATTTGGATGAAAAAATCAATTATTTTCCAAAAGACCTTTCGTCTTTAAAATAAGATTTATATTTTTATGCGTTTTCCAAAAAAAATTCTGTCTTAAAATTCTTTATGAGAGTAGTTCGCGGAAATAATTTTTTTGCTTTAAGTGCCTTCCTTTCATTGATTTTGCAAATGTTCTCCTGTGCCACCACTAAAAACAAGGAGGAGTTAATTGTGGGAGAATGGAATGCCGAGTGGAAAACCACACCTGCAGATTCAACAGACGAACGGAATGAACTTCAATATAATATGAATGGAAAAATTGTTTTCCAATCCAATGGTCTGGTGGAAGTAGTAGGTTATGGGTTTCCGGGTTGTGTATTTAGTAATGATACCCTGATGAATAAACTTCATTGGTCTTTAGGGCCTGGCACAATCAGCATGCATAATTTAAAGGACCAGTTTGATATGAAGTATAATATTCGACGACTGAACCATGCCGAACTTGAATTGTCTTTAATGAATGACATTACCCTCCGTTTGACAAGAAATTATTAGACTTTATTAAATATATGTTCTAAAAAACTATCCCGGTAAATAAATTTTTCCGGGATTTTTTGTATCTAGATAAATTACGTCCAAAAATTATTGAATTAGCACTAATGATGATATTAACAACTGGATTATTTCAACCTATTATTTCTTTAGAAAAATTTATTTTGAAGGAGTTAGAATTCCCACCAGATCTGTTTGTAATATAGAATGAAGCATTCCTTCAACAAGTTTTATTTAAATAATAAATGATGTCCAAATTTGGGTCTAATTTGATTTTAGATCCGGTATTAATAATTCCGGAAACTGGTTCTAGTACTAATGGTGTTTTGTATTAGGTGCTGGTTTTGTGTTAAGATGGGCTTTTTAATAAATTTTAATTGTTTTGTTTTCAGTTTACTCTAATAACCGTCCATAAAAATGAAAAAAGTATTTCTTATCCTTGGTGTCATGTTTATCCTGCTTATTCTAGCAGCAGGAATTATTCCTTTTATATTTAAGGATGAGGTTAAAAAGAGGATAGATAAGGCTCTTGCAGAAAATGTAAATGCTGAGGTATATTATGATGCTGATCAATTTGGTCTGAATCTTTTTAGCAATTTTCCCAACGCTACTTTGACACTTGGAGATTTTGGTGTAGCCAATCGAGTACCTTTTGAGGGAGATACCTTGCTAGATGTTAAGTCATTGCGTTTTGTGATCAATATAGTAAGTGTGATCAAAGGAGAAAATATTAAAATTGATGCTATTGAGCTTGATCAACCTAAAATTCATGTGAAGGTTTTGGAGGATGGGCAAGCTAATTATGATATAGCGGTAAAGAAGGTAAAAGAAGAAGAGAAAGAGGAAAAAGTGGAAGAAGAGGAGGAAGCGCCTAAAGAAGTCTCTTTTCAGGTCAATCATTGGGCTATAAAACAAGGTCAAATAATATACGATGACCGTTCATCTAAACTTCTTACTGCCTTAGTGGGTGTGAATCACCAAGGAAAGGGAGACTTTACTCAGCAAATCTTTGATATCGTAACCCAAACCACTATTGATAACTTATCAGTCAAATATGAAGGCACTGAATTTCTCAGCAATAAAAGTTTAGATGCCAATATCACTATGAACATGGATATGGACCAAATGAAGTGCACTTTTAAGGATAACCGTGTCAAACTAAATGAATTTGCCTTTAGTTTTGAGGGATTCTCTGCTATGCATGAAGATGATTTGGATCTTGATATTTCCTTTAAGGCTGAAAAAACCAACTTTAAGGACTTATTGTCTCTAGTACCTATGGCTTATATGAAGGGGTTTGAGGACATAAAAGCGGAAGGAAATGTAGCTTTTGATGGATTTGTCAAAGGTGCTTATAATTCGGAAAAGGATAAGATGCCTGCTTATCAACTAAAAGTTTTGGTGGATAAGGGGCAGTTTCAATTTAAAAAGGTGCCCAAACCCGTCCGTAACGTCAATGTCGATCTATTGGTGGATAATAAAAGTGGGAAGTTTGAAAATACTTTATTCAATATCAAAAAGTTCCATGCGGACCTGGGTAATAATCCTTTTGATGCACGCCTGTTAATCGAGGGTTTAGGGAAAATGAAAGTGGATGGGCAAATAGATACGGAGATAGATTTGGAAGAGCTTACCAGTATGTTTCCTTTAGAAGATATGACCTTGAAGGGTAAGTATAAATTACATGCGAAAGCAAATGGTGTTTATGATACGCTAAGATCAATTATTCCTCGAATTGATGCGGTAATGAGTTTGGAAGATGGGTATGTAAAAACCAAGGATTTTCCGATTCCTTTGGAGAATATTTTTGTAGATGCCACCGCTAAGAATACAAGTGGAAGAATGGCCGAGACGGTTTTAAACATCAGCGACTTTGAATTTGAGCTGGAAGGTGAAAAAATGGTCGGGAATTTAAAGGTAGAGAACCTGGACGATTACACTTGGGACATGAACGTGAAAGGGGATGTAGATTTGGCCAAGATCACAAAAATTTATCCTTTGGATAGTATGACTGTAGCGGGAAGGCTGCATGCAGATATAAATACCAAAGGGAAAATGTCCGATTTGGAGGCCGAACGTTACGATCGTTTGCCTACCAAAGGTAAGCTGGATGTCCGTGATTTTAGTTTTACCAGCTATGACCTTCCCCAAGGGTTTAGGATTACTAAAGCAAAAGCAGTTTTTGACCCCCAAAGAATTACCTTGAGAGAATTAAATGGTTTTTTGGGAAAAAGTGATATCCAGATTAAAGGGTATTTATCTAACTACTTGGCTTATACCTTAAAAGAAAGAGCAGTTATCAAAGGTAAAATGGATTTTAAATCAAAAACCTTTGACCTAAATGAATGGATGGAAGAAGAGCCAAAGAAGGCAGCAACTCAAAAACCTAAAAAAGAAGAAGAGCCACATCTTCAGGCCTATGAGGTACCAAAAAATATCGATTTTGTTTTGAATGCCAGGATTCAAAAGGTGCTGTATTCCGATTTGACAATGAATAATATGACGGGAAAAGTAGTGGTGAAAAATGGGGTAATTCGATTGGAAAATGGGAAATACCAACTGGCAGGAGGGGATTTTGGCCTGGCTGGGATGTATGATTCCCGAAACATTAAACGGCCCAAGTTTGATTTTGATTTTAATATTCGAAACATGACCATCGCCAATGCTTATAATTCTTTTGATGTGGTTAAAAAATTTGCTCCTATTGCTGGACGAATGAATGGAAATTTTACTACCGATTTTGATTTGGCAGGAGACTTAAAACAAGATATGACCCCAGAGTATAATACCTTAAATGGAAATGGTGTAATTTCCATAAAGGATGCCAGCTTGAAAGGGTCTAAATTATTGCGTGGAATTTTAATGGTCACGAAACTTTCTGATGCCAATGAAATGAACCTTAAAGATGTGGATATTCAAGCTGAAATCAAGAACGGAAGAGTTTTTGTTAAACCTTTTGAAATGAGTGTTGGAAGTTATATGGCCAAAATTGGGGGAAGTCAGGGAGTCGATGGCACTTTGGATTATACCATGGACATGACTGTACCGGCTGAAAAATTAGGTTCGCAACTTGGAGGACTTATCAGTGGGTATTTGGGAGGAGGAAAGCCTACGGATGTGATCTTGAAACTAGGTATAAAGGGGACTAGTGATAATCCAAAAGTAAGCATTCTAGGTACAAACTTTGTTACCGCCGGCGAGGAAGGAGAGCCTGCTGATACTACCACTTTGAAAGAAAAGGCCAAGGAGGAAGCAGAAAAAAGAGCCCAAGAAGAGGCCGAAAAGCTTAAAAAGAAGGCGAAAGAGAAATTGAAAAAGCTTTTTGGTGATGACTAGTTTGTTAATTATTGAAGAGTGAACATTGGTTTTTAACGTTTTTGATGAGGGAGTTTGGGTTTTTTAAAGTTCGAACCTCTCTTAATTTTATTTTAATCTTCCCTTAATCACGGAATTACAATTGATATTTAAATTTGACAAACAGGGTTGGGAAATGAATTTTATGGTGAGAAACGAATAAAGATGATTTTTAGAATTTTAAAATGTACAAATTATGCGAAAGGCCCAGCCACTTTATTACAATGGTCTAATATTTATTCCACTGTCAAAGCTTCCTCTCGATCAACAACGATCATTTTCGGAATGGTTTCCTGAGACTAACTATAAAAAGATCAGGTATTTTAAAATAGAGTTAGATGATTGTATACTGTACGAGGAGTATGAGTATTGGTTTGATAATCTTTTCCAGGGGACTACCCAAAACAGTTTTGATAATTTTCTTTAGGGCTTGAATTGAAATTTATTCCCATATTCCTTCGGGTACAATTTCCAATAAATGCTTGTCAGGATCCTCGAAGTAAAAAGACTCGAGTTTACCTTTTTTCCACTTCTGACGATGTAGGATTTTTATTCCCGCTTCTTCGATTTTTTTTATCCATTTAGGATAACCCTCTACACTTACTTCAAAAGCTATATGCTGTCTTC
>NZ_SMMB01001094.1 GCF_009711365.1 Xanthovirga aplysinae
GTATAATTTTTTCATAAAAATGAATAGACCATTCATTTTTATGAATTTGGGTGTTTTGTTGGCACCCTATTTGATTCTTTGAGGGATTTTGTTGTAACCTATAATTTAAATAGAAATGAAAAGATTATTCACTTTTATGATTTTGGGTGCTCTGTTGGCATCTTGTAACAATTCGAAAAATCAACAAGCGGAAGCTGAAGAGGAGGTGAAAACCACAGTTGTTCCAGTAGAAAAAGCAGCATTAAATGAGGAAGAATCTGTAAATAAAGAGGCCTCGGTTTTCTTTGTAAACCTTCAGGAGGGCGAGAAAGTTACTTCTCCGTTAAAAGTTGAAATGGGAGTAATTGGAATGGATGTAGAGCCTGCTGGAGAAGTTCATACGAATAAGGGGCATCACCATATTATTGTGGATGGATCTTTTGTAAAGGATGGGGAGATTGTTCCTATGGACAAAACACACCTCCATTTTGGAAAAGGACAAAAAGAAACAGAATTAGAGTTGGCACCAGGTAAACACAGTCTAACCCTGCAATTTGCTGACGGAGTGCATAAATCTTATGGAGAAGGTCTAAGTAAGACTATCGAGATAGAAGTGGTTGAAAATACGAATCATTAAATTTTATCTTTTTTGCCTCATCAATCAACATTGGTGAGGCACTTTTTTTTTCGGATTGTATTTTTTTAACTATGAGCCACTCTCAGAAATATACTTTGTTTCTTAAAGATGTATTTCTTATTGCAATTTCCGGATTTGGAGGTAATCCTGCTCATATTGCCATGATGATTGATATTATGGCTGTTAAAAGAAAATATATTTCTGAAGAAGAGATCATAGAGGTTTTTGCATTGACACAGGTTCTTCCTGGGCCTACTTCCAGTCAAACCATCACAGCTATTGGCCATAAACTTGGGGGGCCTCGTCTGGCCGTTATTGCTCTTATTATATTTATTCTCCCGGCAGTAACTATTATGACTGTAGCTGGTGTAAGTATAAATTGGCTGTTAGAAAATAACTTTTCTTTAAGCTTCACGCGTTTTGTTCAACCCATGGCAGTTGGTTTTGTGGCATTTGCCGCTTATCGGATTGCCAGGAAGGTTATTAATAGTTTATTGGCAGTTCTATTAATGCTGGCCTCCATATTTTTGTCCTTGTTTTTCCAATCTCCTTATATATTTCCACTGATATTGTTGGGGTCAGGCTTCATTACAGGCTTAAAGTATAAGCTACACCCGGAAGACGAGACTAAAAAGAAGCTTCACATTAAATGGTTTTATTTTTTAATGTGGGCAGGAACGTTTATTGTGCTGGCTATTTTAACTGGAATCTTTGATTTCTTACCCATAAGTTTATTTGAGAACTTTTACCGGAATGGAAGTTTGATTTTCGGTGGAGGTCAAGTTTTAATTCCGTTGTTGCATACGGAATTTGTCGAATTTAAGCATGCCCTTACTTCTCAGGAATTTCTGACGGGCTACGGTATGGCTCAGGCAATTCCAGGCCCTGGATTTGCCTTTTGCTCTTATATGGGGGTGTTATCATCCCGAGAGGCGGGCATACCTGGTGAGATTGTTGGGGGATTAGTCTCGGCGGCAGGGGTTTTTCTTCCAGGCACCTTTTTGATTTTTTTTATTGTCAATTTCTGGGATGACCTAAAAAAATACCGAATCATTCGTGCTTCTTTAGAAGGGATACATGCTTCCAGCTCCGGTATGGTAATCGCTGCAGCTATTATGCTGATGGGTACACTTGACCTAGGATTTCAACAAAACATCGAGCCCAGCCTTACCAATTGGATTATTATCATAGGTACAATGCTAATTTTGGCTTCGAAAAAAGTGGCTCCCCCTCTTTTAATTTTCTTCGGATTGCTTGCAGGAATTATCCTCTAAAATTTAGGGTAGTACCAGATTCCTCTACTTTAAAGTTTGCTTTTAATCCAAAAGGGAGAGGCATATTGATTTCTTCATGGCCCGCAGGAAAACCAAAACAAACCGGAAAATTATATTCTTCGATGTGCTCTTTCACAATCTGGTAGGCTGTTTTTCCAAATTTCACTGTGTCATTATCTTTGATTTCGGTGAAATGACCCACAATTAACCCCGCCAAATCCTGAAATATGCCTGCCCGTTTCAACTGGATCATCATTCGGTCTATATGATATAAATGTTCACCAATTTCTTCAATAAATAGAATTTTACCTTTTGTTCTGGCTTGTGTTGAGGTGCCTGTTAAGTGGGCCAACAATGATAAGTTTCCTCCAATTATCTCGGCTTGTACGTTTCCTGTTTTATTTAGGGAATGGCTAAGTAGGTTGTAGACTAAGGGTTTTCCAAAAAGAAAGTTTTTGAGCATTTCTTTAGAAGCTTGGCTGGCTTTTTGCCCAAATTGTGAAGGCATTATTCCATGAATACATGCTACTCCCAGCTGGTTGGCTAGGCATAGAAAAGTGGTGATATCGCTAAAGCCAATAATCCATTTTGGGTTTTCCTTTAAGCTTGAAAAATTGATCTGGTCAAGGATTCGGCTTGTACCATAGCCTCCTCTTGCACAAAAAATTGCCTTAATTTCAGGCCTTTCGAGCATTTCTTGAATATCTCCCAATCGTTGTTGGTCATTGCCTGCAAAACGGTGATGGGTATGATACAAAAATCTTCCTTCAACCACTTCCAAATCCCAAGAGTTTAATTCGATTAATTCTTCAGATAAGGTATTGGGAGCAAGCCTTCCCGCAGGAGCAATGATTCCAATCTTATCTTTAGGCTTTAAAAAAGGTGGTATGATCATTTTTTATTTTGAACCGATGTGTTTTTTAAAAATAAAAAGCCTCTTTCAATTTGAAAGAGGCCAGGTAAATTTTTTGGAAATTAATTCTTTCTTATTTGCCAGAACTAGCATTTGGAACTGGTGGAGGGGTAACTCCAAGTTCCTTAAGAACCAGGTTACTAATATTATCTTCTTCTCGGGCATATAATAAAACCGGAGAACCTACAGCATCCATGCTCAAAACATGCGTATATCCATTTGCCTCAGCTACCTTTTTTATTGCATCAGAAGCTTTGGTAAATAGCGGTTGGAAAAGCTGTTGCTGTTTTTGTGAGATGGAAATTTGAGCATCTTGCTGAAACTTATTTATTTCCTCTTGTCTGTTTTGTAATTCAGCTTCTTTGCTACTTCTCAAAGCAGCATCCATTGTAGCAGCTCCTTTTTGGTAGTCTTCAAATAATTTTTGAAGTTCCTGCATTTTAGCCTGGTATTGATTTTGAAGCTGGGTTTGATGAGCTTGTAAATCAGAGTTTACTTGCTTGGCTTCTGGCAATACACTGACAATATATTCTATATTAGCGTAGCCGATTTTAACAGCTGAAGTTTGAGCATTCGCATTTATATTTGCTGAAAACAATGTAACAAAGAGTACTGCTATCGCAACAATCGATCTTTTCATAATTATTTTATTTGTTTCTATTTATTTACTTAATACAAATTTAATTCCAAAAAAAAGTGATGACCTATGATTTTGATGAAATTTTTAAAAATCCGTAAATTATTTTTGATCTTTTTATTCAATTACATCATTTGGATCTCCCAATCCTAATTCCTCCAAAACGAAATCGGTATAATCATGAATAGGGTCTGTATAGATCATGACAAGGTCTCCTGATTTGTCAAATACAATCTGGAGTCTTTTCTTTTTGGCTACTCTTTCAACGGCATCAAAGACTTGATCTTGTACTGGCTTGATTAATTCTTTCTTTTTTAGAAAATATAAACCGTCATATCCAAATATTTTTTGCTGGTGGGCCATAGCCTCCTCTTCTTTTTTTCTTATTTCCTCCTTTCTTTGAGTGGTCATATCCGCAGTGAGAAGCACTTCTTCTGCTTTAAGTGCTGTTTTCATCGATTCAATTTCCATTCGCATATCTAAAATTTCACTTTGCCAATCTTTCGAAAGTTTTTCGAGATCTTGCTTAGCTTGTGAAAATTCAGGCATTTTACCTAGAATGTAATTGGTGTCTACATAACCAAATTTCTGTCCGGTGGCCTGCTGTAGTAAAGCTAAAAAAAATACAATAAAAATAGCTAAATGCTTCATTGAATCTTCTGGTTCGGTTGAGATATTTGGATAACTACTTAATACCCTGTCATTAACAGGGGTGATGTTTTAATATAAGGAAAGAGTTGATTGTGTTTGGTATATCAAAATTATGGAACTTTTAATACCTCAATTTAATCTTTTACCTTATACTATTTTTATTAAGATTTAGATCTTTCTTACATCTAAATTTATAAGTCCAATTATTTAAATCCTATAGTTAGGGCCTAAACCAAGTATCTTTAATCTAATAATTATTTATTCCTTGTTAGGGTATTTCCTTTATAAAACTAAAAAGTTTTCTTCTTATTATCTTATAGGTTGCCCAATTGTAAAGGTAAATTGAGAACCGTTTGCACCCGGAGCTCCAGGAATCGGATCAAATCCATAGCCCCAGTCAATACCGATCAGGCCAAAGGCTGGCATAAATATTCTTGCACCCACACCTGCTGAACGGAATAAAGAATTTGGATTAAAATCGGCAAAACGACTCCAGTTATTTCCAGCTTCAGCAAATCCTAACACATATATGGTGGCAGCTGGGCTTGTGGTAATTGGATAACGGAGTTCTGCCACAAATTTATTGAATACCACCCCGCCTTGATCTACTGTATTTCCGTCACGTTCAGCAAGGATGGAATTGTCTTCATACCCTCTTAATCCTATTACATCCGTACCCAAAAGGAAGTTTTGACCTGATAGACCTGAACCTCCCATGAGGAATCGCCCAAAAGGACCTATTATTGTATTTGCAGAATATTTACCCACAAGGCCAAAGTGTGCCCGTGTTTGCAAAACCAAATCTCCAACAATTGGTATATAGAACTCACTGTCAAACATCCATTTATTGTATTCTACGAATCTAAATAGATCCTCATTAGATTTGCCTTCATCAAAATCACTTCCTCTGAATAAGGAATAAGGAGGAGTGAGACTCACGCTGAGGGAAATATTTGATCCCCTTCTTGGGTACATAGGCTGATCCACACTATTTCGTGCAATTCGTGTGGTAAAGTTAAAGTTATTTGCTACTCCATCTGTAAAACCTAAATCTTCTCCAAAACTACTTCCCTGAAAGTTGTTCAGGTCATACAAAACATAAGACAGAGAGTTGGTCCATGTAAAATAATCGTCCGGCCACTTAATAGCTTTACCTAATCCAACTGTTGCACTAGACACTCTTAAAGAGCCGTCAAAATTATTACCACTAAAATCCCCTGTGGATGAACTACGTTGAACCGCGTGGCTTAAAGAAACCGAAAAGTTATTTCTCTTTTTTCCGCCTAACCAAGGTTCAGCAAATGTAAGTGAGTAATTCTGGTATTGAATCCCATTGGCTTGTGCTCTTATGGATAATTGCTGTCCATCTCCTACCGGCAGGGGATCCCAATTCTTAGGTTTAAACAAATCTTTCGCGGAAAAATTTGTAAAAGTAACCCCTAAAGTACCCACAAAACCAAAGGTACCTCCCCATCCACCAGATAATTCAATTTGGTCACTAGGTTTTTCCACAAGTGAGTATTCGATATCTACGGTACCATCAGCTGGGTTAGGAATAGGGTTTAGGCCAATTTGTTCAGGGTCAAAATAACCTAATTGAGACAATTCTCTTTGGGTACGTATTAAATCTGCTCGGCTGAATTTCATTCCCGGCAGGGTTCTTATTTCCCTAAGTATTACACGGTCATTAGTACGATCATTCCCTTTTACAATAATTTTATTTATTGTGGCTTGTGGTCCCTCATTTACACGCATTTCTATATCGATAGAATCACCATCAACATTAACCTCTACGGGCTGTACATTGAAAAACAGGTAACCATTATCCATATACAAAGAGCTGACATCAGGCCCTGTAGGGTTAAAGTTTAAACGGGTGTTTATCAACTCCATATTATAGGTATCACCCTTTTGAACACCTAAAATAGCAGCCAATTGCTTATCACTGTGAATATAATTTCCTGTCCAGGTAATATTTCTAAAGTAATATCGCTGACCTTCATTTACTTTTATACGGATATCTACAGTGTTTTTTCCACTTACAAAAACTGTGTCAACATCAATCTTTGCATCTCTGTAACCCTCTGTGTTATAAAATTCGACAAGTGCTTTTTTGTCTTCTTCAAATTTTTCAGCAACAAACTTTGAGGACTTTAAGAAGTTTAGTTTAATATGGTCGTGAAACCATCCTGATTTTTTTTCCTTTTCCGCTTTGGTAGTATCTTCTGTTACAAAAGGATCTTCATCCACTTTTCCGAGTTTTATTCGGACTTTTTCATTAGTGGATTTCATTTTATTTTTAATTTTTGCATCGGTAAAGGCATAGTTTCCTTCTACATATATGTTTCTAACCTTTACTTTTTTCTTTTTATCTACTAAGATTTTTAATCTAACTCCATTGGATACCAGTGTGTCTCCTTGCTGAATTATTTTTACGCTGGTGTTGTAAAAACCTTTTTCAATAAAATGCTTTTTAATGGTCAACTCAGTATTTTTGATCAGAGCATCTGTAAGTACCCTTCCCCTGATGAGGTCAATTTTATCTCTTAAATCACTTTCCTGAGTTTTATTCAGGCCTTCAAAACTGAATCGTGTAAGCCTTGGGCGTTCTTTTAACTCAATGACGAGGAAGGCTTTTCCATTTTCCACTTTTGAAATATAGATTGTGGCGTCACCAATAATGCCTTGTTGCCATAGTTTTTTTATGGCATTACTGATTTCTTCTCCAGGAACCTTGATGCGATCTCCAACTTTTAGTCCGGATAGGGAAATAAGTGCATTTTCGTCAAGATATTCTACACCAACTACAGAAATACCACCGATTTCATACTCTTTTGGAGATTGGTAATTAACATCAGTAGAATTATTATTTCTAGAATTGGAATAATTTCCCGGCACAAACTGGGCAAAAATTGACGAATTGTAGCTTAATGCAAATAGAAGAATAAATAATATTTTTTTCATGAATCGCTTAAGATTTCACTTGTTCACTTATTTTACCGAATCGTCTTTCTCTTTTTTGAAATGCGTTGATCGCACCGAAAAGATGTTGTTTTCTAAAATCCGGCCATAACACATCAGTCATGTATAATTCTGTATAAGCAAGTTGCCATAACAAAAAGTTGCTGACACGCATTTCTCCACTGGTTCTGATCAGCAATTCGGGGTCCGGAATAAAATGAGAGTTCAGATTATCACTTACCAGTTGTTGATCAATTTTATCAGGATCTACTTTCCCTTTTTTGACCTCAGTAGCAATTTTTTTTACCGCCTCTGTAATTTCCCAACGACCGCTATAACTCAAAGCCAAAACTAAAGTTAGGCCATTATTGTTTTTAGTGAGCTCCATAGCTTCACTTAGCTCTCGTTGGCAGATTCTTGGAAGCGATTGTGTATCCCCAATAGTTTGGAGACGAACGTTGTTTTTTTGTAGTGTGCTGATCTCCCCTCGAATAGTGGATACCAATAACTGCATTAAAGCTTCCACCTCTATTTTGGGACGACTCCAATTTTCAGTTGAAAAAGCATAAAGTGTAAGGTATTTGACCCCCAATTCCGCACAGCCTTCGGTTACATCCTTCACAGCCTGAATGGCGTTTTTATGTCCAAAGATTCTGGCTGCACCCTTTCGCTTAGCCCAGCGTCCATTGCCGTCCATAATAACGGCCACATGATGCGGAATATTATTTGAATCAATCTTTTCTTTCATCCCTTCTTTTTGCTGCAGAATTAGATCGCAATGTACAAAAATGCTTTTTTATTTTAAATTTTATCCAATAAACTTTCAGGGCTTTGAACTTGAAACATAAGAACGTTTCTAATTTGCAGTTATTATTTCAATTGCAATGTAGGGGTTGTCAATTTGAATTAAATTGCTTTTAAAACATGACTTAAATCTTTTTACCTTT
>NZ_SMMB01001299.1 GCF_009711365.1 Xanthovirga aplysinae
CAATTAAATCTAATCTGACATAATTTTCATAGATAGAACAAAACAGTCTTCAATCAAATTGAATTCTGCATTTTGACCTGGATAAAGCTAATTCCTAATTCGAAATTAAATTATAATACCATAAAAATTCTCAAATTAATACCTGAGCCACCAAAAAATAAATGGTAAGCCCCAAAATATCATTTGCTGTAGTGATAAAAGGACCTGAAGCGAGTGCTGGGTTAATGCCTATCCGATCAAGGATCAAGGGAGTAAGTGTGCCTGTAAATGAAGCCAACAGAACAACAGTAAACAATGCAGCTGAAACCACGAAAGAAATGTAGGTATCTTTTCCAATCAGCACATTGGCAGACATAACTACTGCTGCTAATGCCAGGCCATTAAGAAGAGCAACCATTAAAACCTTCAAAAAACGATTCAAACCATCTTCATCAAAAGCAGTACGATGCGCCAAAGACTGAAGAATGATAGAAGACGATTGAATCCCAACATTCCCACCAGTCGCTGTGATTAATGGCACAAAAAATGCCATCATTGGAATCGCTGTAATTTGCCCTTCAAAACCACTCATTATTTGGGCTCCAATCATCCCACCAAAAACACCTATTAAAAGCCAGGGTAATCGTGCCCGGGTTAATCGCCACACACTGTCATCCTCCTCCACATCTTGAGAAATACCTGACATAAGCTGTCGCTCTTGTTCGGCTAATTCTGTAATCACATCAACAATGTCGTCAATGGTAATTCTTCCCACTAACTTCCCTTGAACATTAATCACAGGGACAGCGTCCAAATCGTACTTTCTCATCAGGTCGGCCACTTCTTCCTTATTTAAAAATGTTTGCACCGAAACAATATCCGAAGTATAAAGGTCGGCTATCTTTTTTTTGTCTCCGGCCAACAACATCTGTTTAAGAGAAACTCTGCCCAAAAGACGATCCATTTCATCCACTACATACACCGAATAAATCTTCTGAACATTTTCAGCCTGCCGGCGAATTTCTTCTATACACTGAACCACGGTCCAATTTAAATTGGCCTTAATCAATTCTTTGGCCATTAGGCCTCCGGCACAATCATCCTCATACCGAAGCAATTCGACTATATTGGCCGCCTTCTCTCCATCTTCCAAACCGGCAATGACCTCTTCCCTGGTTTTTACCGGCATTTTATTTAAAATATCTGCCGCATCGTCCGAATCTAAGCAGCTGACATAGGAGGCTATTTCCAACGGCTCAAATGCCTTTAAAAAATTAAGCCTTTTATCAGGGTCCAAATCCCGGATTATCTCCGCTCCAGTATCTCTTTCCAACAAATCAATCACATACTTCGATTCTGAAGTTCCAAATTCATCTAATAAAGTGGATATATCAGCAGGATTTGCACCATCCAAACTGGTAAAGATTTCATTGGACTCTTTTATTTCCACCCTCTCCTTAAACCACTCCAAAAATTCTTTACTTAGTTCAAACTGCATTATTAGATTTAATTAGGAATTAAAAATTATGAATTTGGAATCTACTTATGTCATCATTCGTAAGATTGCCTATTAATTCTTATGATCGGCAATAGCCTTGGTTAAAAAAACAAAATCGTCTACGGTTAATTGTTCGGCTCGTTTGTTGAGTAAATCCATCTTTTTAATCACATCGGGCAGGTCCAAAGGTTTAAGTGCATTCCGTAACGTTTTCCTCCTGTTGTTAAATCCCTGTTTCACCACTCGTTTAAACAGGGCCTCATCACAGTCCAACTTATTCACCTGGTTTCTCCTCAAACGGATTACAGCTGATTCCACTTTCGGAGGAGGATTAAAAACTTCCCTCCCAACAGTAAATAAATAATCTATATCGTAGAACGCTTGTAGTAACACGCTTAATATACCATAAATTTTATTTCCTTCTTTGGAAGCAATACGTTCAGCGACTTCCTTTTGAAGCATACAAACCACTTCGGGAATTGTCTGTCGATGCTCCAGAATCTTAAAAAATATTTGCGAGGATATATTGTAAGGAAAATTACCAATTACTGCAAAATCTTTATCAAAAAGCGTTTTAGGGTCTAACCTCAAAAAATCCCCTTCAATAATACGTCCTTTAAGATCTTTATAATGTGTCTTTAAATAGGCAACAGACTCACTGTCAATATCAATCAAACTGGTTCGATACTCCTCTTTATTAATTAGAAAATCGGTTAACACCCCCATTCCAGGGCCAATTTCCAGCACCTCTTCATATCCTTTATGTCCACTTAGACTCTCCACTATTCTTTCGGCTATATTTCGATCCGTAAGAAAATGCTGCCCCAAATGCTTTTTTGGCCTTACTTTTGACATTGTTAACTTTAAATTAAGAAATTCATAAAATGACTACGTAAGATTCTCTAAATAACATCCAATATCATCCTGTTAAACAAGAGACAAGATTTTACCGTACCTTACCCTAGCACTATTCAAATGCCCGATATCCTACAAAAAAGGGTATTTTTTTCATTCAACTTCAAAAAAAATCTACAAAAAAATGTTAATTGCACCCTTAATTCTCTGATGGTGCATCAAAACTACAATAATTCTATGCAACCTACCATACGTCTGTCGAAAAGCCTTTCAGAAAAAGCTTCATTGATTGTTTTTACTGAAAGTGAAAATTGGGAGAAACTGTGTCAGAATGAAAGGGAAATAAATTTCATCAGACAAAAACTGGAAAAAGGAAAAGACTTTGTTACGTTACATCGCCTGAATCGCCTGTTAGTATTTATTAATAAAGCTAAAGGTGAAGAAAACTATAAAAAGTGGGAGGACTTAAGAAAAAAAGGGAATAAAGTTCTAAACTTAATCAATGAAGAAAAAATAGAAGCCCTTCAGATAGTTGGAAGGCAAGAAAACCCTGATTTTATTTTAGCTTTTTGTGAGGGAATAGCGCTTAGTAATTATCAATTTTTAAAATACAAATCCGATAAAAAAGAGAATTCACTAAAAACCATTGAAATCTTTTCGGAAACAATAAAAGAAAGTTCTTTGAAAGAACTTTCCAATTTAATTGAGGGAACCTTCACAGCAAGGGACCTCATTAATGAACCGCTAATTTATCTGACTGCCGAACAACTCAGTGATGACCTGCATACAATAGCTAAAAAAACAGGTTTTTCCGTCGAGGTATTTGAAGAAAGCAAGATAAAAAGTTTAAAAATGGGTGGTTTGCTGGCAGTCAATGCCGGAACGCCAAATCCGCCTACTTTTAATGTTCTGGAGTACAAGGCAGAAAATGCAGTGAATAAACAACCCATTATATTAGTTGGAAAAGGGGTTGTGTATGACACCGGAGGTTTGAGCTTAAAACCAACAGCAAATTCCATGGACCTGATGAAGAGTGACATGGCGGGAGCTGCAGCAGTAATAGGTACATTTTGTGCAGCTGCTAGTAACCAATTGCCTGTTCATCTTATAGGTTTAATACCCGCCACAGAAAACCGCCCCTCAGGAAATGCTATGACCCCTGGAGATGTGATAACCATGCAAAATGGGAAAACAGTAGAAATCCTAAATACTGATGCAGAAGGTCGTTTGATTTTAGCTGATGCTTTATCTTATGCAAGCAAATACAATCCCGAGTTGGTTATTGATGTGGCTACTTTAACTGGAGCTGCCGTAAGGGCCATTGGAAAAGAAGGCATTGTTTTTATGGGTGAGACTTCAGATTCAGCCAAGGAAGATATTATAGCTTCGGGCCATGAAGTTTATGAGCGGCTGGTTGAATTCCCACTTTGGGAAGAATATGAAGAGCAAATTCAATCAGATATTGCTGATATAAATAACCTGGGAGGCCCCACCGCTGGTGCTACAACCGCCGGAATGTTTCTCAAACATTTTATAAACTACAATTGGCTGCACCTTGACATTGCAGGTCCTGCATTTCTGACCAGCCCAGACAGCTATAGGGGAAAAAATGGAACAGGAGTAGGTGTTAGATTACTTTATCGCTTTTTAAAAAATCGCACATTAAAGAATGGATAAAACCAACAAAACAGCAGGGCGAAAGCCACTTATAGGCATCACCCTTGGAGATTTTAATGGCATAGGACCAGAGGTCATTATCAAGGCCCTTTCAGATAATCGTATCATGAAACTGGCCACGCCGATAATTTATGGATCTTCTAAAATCCTTTCTTATTACAGAAAGGCATTGAAGATCAATGATTTTAATTACAACACAATACGTAGTATTGAAAACATCAACCCTAAAAAAGCCAATGTAATCAATTGCTGGGAGGATACCTATGAAATTCACCCAGGCTCTGAAGAGGAGATAGCCGGAAAATGTGCTTTTTTAGCTTTGGAAAGAGCTACCGCTGATTTGCAAGCCGGACTTATCGACGGAATTGTAACTGCTCCCATCAATAAGAACAACATTCAAAACGAAAGTTTTAAGTTTCCTGGTCATACTGAATATTTAACTAAAAAATTTAAGGCCGAAGATAGCCTGATGCTAATGGTGGGGGAAGACCTTCGAATTGGAGTGGTAACAGGGCATGTGCCATTAAAGGACGTAAGCAAGAAAATTCATTCCGCCTTACTTTTAAAGAAAATCCAATTAATGGAGGATTCCCTGAAAATAGATTTTGGTATCAGCAAACCAAAAATTGCTATTCTTGGCCTAAACCCACATGCCGGGGAAGAAGGCTTATTAGGTCAGGAGGAAGATAAAATAATTACACCGGTCATTTCGAAATGTAAACAAAAAGGCATGTTGGTTTTTGGCCCCTACCCCTCTGATGGTTTTTTTGGTATGATGCACCACAAAAAATTTGATGCTGTTCTGGCCATGTATCACGATCAAGGACTTATTCCTTTTAAAACTCTTTGTTTTGAATCCGGGGTAAATTATACAGCTGGTCTCCCAGTGATCCGCACTTCTCCTGATCATGGAACAGCATACAATATTGCGGGAAAGAACCAAGCGGAGGCCTCCTCTATGCGTGAAGCCCTTTTCCTGACCTTAGATATCATAAAAAACAGGTTGGAAACGAAATTAATAAAGGCGTAAATTAAACCTATTCCTATTATTAATACGTTTTGGATGATAGAGACGCAACATTTTGCGTCTCCAGGTTTCACTGTTATTTAAGTCTTTAAAATGCATTTTATTGTAGGTCAAAGGGCATTTAAAGTTATTATCCAAAATAAAATTTTCAATCTAGTTTTATTTTTTTAAATTTGCGACCCTGAATTGAGAAGTGGCATGAAAGCTATTCATAAATTTGACATCAACATATTCAGCCTCAGTAACGGTAAGCATGAGTATACCTTTGAGATTGACCAGGCGTTTTTTCAACTGTTCGAATATTCTCAGGTAGAAAAAGGAAATCTAAAGGCTAATATTGAATTGGACAAATCCGAAACGCTTATTAATGTCTTTTTTTCAATTAATGGAACGGTAGAGTTAATTTGTGACCGTTCTTTAGAACCTTTTGATTACCCTATTGAAACCGAAAACCGGATTATTTTCAAATACGGACAAGAGGCAGAAGAGATTAATGAAGAAATGGTCATCATTCCCTATGGAGCTCAGCAATTAAATGTTGCACAGTATCTCTATGAATTGATTAGCGTGGCCATTCCTATGAAAAAGCTTCATCCTGATTTTGAGGAAGAGGAATTTAAAGATGATGAAGATCTGGAAGTATTGGTTTACACTTCGGAAGAACCTGAAGAAGAATCAAGTGCTGATAAATCCCTGGAATCAAATAAGGAAGAAGAGGTCGATCCTCGTTGGAAGGCCTTACAACAGATAAAGAACAAAAAATAAAGTTAATCAATCTAAATAGTTTAAGAAGATGGCTCATCCTAAGCGAAAAATTTCGAAGTCACGAAGAGATAAAAGAAGAACTCACTATAAGGCAACTGAACCAACATTATCAATTTGCCCTACAACAGGTGAAACTCATCTTCGTCACCGAGCATTCTGGCACGAGGGTAAATTATACTACAAAGGAAAAGTATACATGGAAAAAGAAAATGTTGCTGTTTAAGCCCAACATTTTAGTTAATAAAAAACTACATATTCTGCCTTTACTACAATTTTGAGAGTAAAGGCAGTCTTTTTTTTAAGCCAATTACTTAAACAAAGAAAGGGAATATAAAGGGATACTACTACTATATAGTTGTTTTTGCCTAAGGCAATCCCCCTTTTAAATCTTTGTTTTTTTCAAAATATCCCTCTATTATTGCGCAAACAGAATCCATACAAAATCCCAAATTCGAACGTTTTAAACATTTGAAGACTATTGGTGATTACATGGACTCTCTGGCTACTTTTTATTTTTTTCAGAAAAACATGGTAGTTTAGAGATCTGTCAAAAAATTAATTGTCGGATAATTTTTTTTACAATTTTCTTTTAAGAGTAGAAAAGGGAGTATCGCACTGCGATCTTCTTACAATCTAAACAAAATTTAAACTGACAGACTTTTGACATTCTATTAACCTTGGAAGATTAGTACTTAATACAGAAAAGTAGATCCTGACAATTTTGTGATTAATGTAAGTAAAGTGAGCAAAATTCCAGAATTAATCGAAAAGGACTTAATTGATAGTGCAAAATTAGCAAAATGCTGAAACGGCATATTTTTTTAAAAAATAAGACCTGATGAATAAAGTTAGAGCAGCCATCACGGGGGTACAAGGTTGGGTTCCTGATTACGCCTTGACAAATGCGGAATTAGAAACTATGGTGGAAACCACCGATGAGTGGATCACCAGTAGAACAGGAATTAAAGAACGAAGAATTTTAAAAGGTAAAGATCAAGGCACATCGGTCATCGGCATAAATGCCGTAAATGGATTGCTCAAAAAAACGGGTACTGCTCCTGAAGAAATCGATCTGATTATATGTGCTACTACAACTCCTGATATGGCCTTCCCTGCCACAGCAAATATTATTGCTGATGCCATAGGTGCAAAAAATGCATGGGGATATGATCTACAAGCCGCCTGTTCTGGTTTTCTTTATGGCCTAACCACGGGCGCTCAATTTATTGAGACAGGAAAACATAATAAGGTAATTGTGATTGGTGCAGATAAAATGTCGTCGATCATCAATTATGAAGACAGAACCACTTGTATCATTTTTGGAGACGGTGGAGGTGCTGTCCTTTTAGAACCTACACTAGACGACAATGGTATAATGGACACTATCCTGCACTCAGATGGTGCCGGAGCCCAATTCCTTCACATGAAAGCTGGAGGAAGCCGCCGACCGGCAACAATGGAAACTATTGCCGCTAAAGAACATTACGTTCACCAAGAAGGCTCTGCAGTGTTTAAATTTGCAGTAACCAATATGGCCGAAGTTTCTGCCCGAATCATGGAGAATAACAATTTAGCGGCTGAGGATATCTCCTGGCTGGTTCCTCATCAGGCTAACAAAAGAATTATAGATGCCACAGCCAATAGAATGGGGATAGGCAGTGAAAAAGTTATGCTTAATATCCACAAATATGGGAACACCACAAGTGGTACCATTCCTTTGTGTTTATGGGATTACGAATCTCAATTAAAAAAAGGAGATAATCTAATATTAGCTTCTTTTGGGGGAGGTTTTACTTGGGGATCGGTATACCTAAAGTGGGCATATGACCCTAAATAATTTTTAAATAAAATATAAGGGAAGATAAAGGTATCCTAAAAATTATACGCCTGGAACAAATTCTATTACAGCAATTTTTTCTTTTTCTTCCTAATCCATATTTTAGCCATCAAATTTATTAATTTCAAAATCAATGGCAAGTACTGCAGATTTCAGAAACGGATTATGTATAGAGTTCAATAATGACCTTTATACGATCGTTGAATTCCAGCATGTTAAACCAGGAAAAGGGGCTGCATTTGTCAGAACCAAACTCAAAAGTCTAACATCTGGGAAAGTAGTTGAAAACACTTTCAATTCCGGTGTTAAAATCACCACAGCAAGAATAGAGAGAAGAAAACATCAATTTCTTTATAAAGATGATTTGGGTTACCATTTCATGGATAGCAATACATTTGAGCAAATTAGTTTAGAAGAGAATTTGATCAATGCCCCACAATTTCTTAAAGAGGGACAGGAAGTTGAAATTATTTATCACGATGAAACCGAAACGGCTTTAAGTTGTGAACTACCTCCATTTGTCATTTTGGAAATTACTTACTCAGAACCAGGAGTGAAGGGAGATACGGCTACCAACGCCACCAAACCTGCTACCTTAGAGACTGGAGCGATCATCCAGGTACCTCTATTCATTAATCAAGGAGAAATTATTAAAGTAGATACTAGAACAGGATCTTATTCTGAACGCGTAAAATAAACCATTTCATATGAAAGCGAAAGAACTTCAGGAACTTATTAGCTTCATTTCCGACTCAGGACTTGAAGAAGTCAATATAGAAACCGAAGAGTTTAAGATTAAAGTAAAAAGAAGTGCAGAAGTAAAAACCGTAGTGGAAAGTGCTCCTCAACCTGTGCCAATTGCAAATGCGGCACCAGTAGTTGCAGCAACTCCTGCTCCTGCCGCAGCCACACCAGCTGCTGAACCTGCTGCTGCCCCTTCCGCTGCCCCTGCTGCAGAGGACGAAAGTAAATATGTAACCATCAAATCACCAATGATTGGAACATTTTACCGGTCTCCTAATCCAGAGTCACCAACATTTGTTAATGTAGGTGATAAAGTATCAGCAGGTAAAACCGTATGCATTATTGAAGCCATGAAACTTTTCAATGAAATTGAATCAGAAGTTTCAGGTACAATTGTCAAGGTATTGGTAGATGATACATCACCGGTGGAATATGACCAACCACTATTTTTAGTGGATCCATCCTAATAGGTAGAAAAGTTAAAGAAAATGAATTATAGGAAAACTGTAATTCATTTTTTTGATTAAGAGGCTTTTTGCTGCATATTAACCCAAAGGGGTTTCAAATTTATGCTGCAAATTGAAGCTACCTAAGCATCCAATTATTTGAACTAAACTACAGAACCGTGTTTAAGAAAATATTAATTGCAAACAGAGGGGAAATTGCCCTACGAGTTATTCGTACATGCAAAGAAATGGGCATCAAAACGGTGGCTGTTTACTCTACAGCAGACAAGGAAAGTTTGCATGTTCGCTTTGCTGATGAAGCCGTATGTATTGGGCCTGCTCCCGGCAATATGTCCTACTTGAACATTCCCCATATTATTGCAGCAGCGGAGATTACCAATGCTGATGCCGTTCATCCAGGGTACGGATTTCTTTCTGAAAATGCCGATTTTTCAAGGATCTGCCAGGAGAATGACATCAAATTCATCGGAGCCTCTGCCGATATGATCAACAAAATGGGTGATAAGGCTTCTGCCAAAGACACCATGAAAAAGGCGGGAGTTCCTACCATTCCTGGTTCAGATGGGCTACTGGATTCCATTAAACAAGGAATCGAATTGTCCAATGAAATAGGATACCCTGTCATCCTTAAAGCTACTGCCGGTGGTGGAGGTCGAGGAATGCGTGTGGTGAACAACGATGAAGAATTTGAAAAAGCCTGGAATGACGCTAAAATGGAGGCTGGAGCCGCATTTGGTAACGACGGCCTTTATTTAGAGAAATTTATTGAAGAACCCCGCCATGTTGAAGTCCAAATTGTTGGAGATAGCCGTGGTAGGGCATGTCATTTGTCTGAAAGAGATTGTTCTATCCAACGTAGACACCAAAAATTAATAGAAGAAACGCCTTCTCCTATCATGACAGAAGAACTTCGAGAAAAGATGGGGGCTGCAGCCATAGCAGGGTCAGAAGCCATTGGGTACGAAGGAGCAGGTACTATTGAGTTTTTAGTGGATAAGCACAAGAATTTCTACTTCATGGAGATGAACACCAGAATTCAGGTGGAACATCCCATTACTGAGGAAGTAACCAACTTCGACTTGATCAAGGAGCAGATAAAAGTAGCAGCTGGAGAGCCTATTTCAGGAAAGAATTATTATCCAATGCTCTTTTCTATGGAATGCCGAATTAATGCAGAAGATCCTGCAAATGGCTTCCGACCATCTCCTGGTAAAATTACACAACTACATTTTCCAGGTGGAAATGGTGTAAGAGTAGACAGTCACGTGTACGCAGGATACACCATTCCTCCAAATTACGACTCTATGATTGCCAAATTGATCGTTACTGCCCAAAGCCGTGATGAAGTGTTGGTAAAAATGAAAAGAGCATTGGAAGAATTCGTGATCGAAGGAATTAAAACTACCATTCCTTTTCACATTAAGTTAATGGAAGATGAAGGTTTCCAATCTGGCCTCTTCACGACGGCTTATCTGGATAGCTTTGATTTCTCAGTATTAAAGGAAGCTTAAAATTATTTTCTTTTTCAAAAAAGGTAATCCATTAATTTGGATTACTAATTTTTAGATTAATAATGCCGAACTTTGGAATAAAAGTCCGGCATTATTTTTTTAACTTGCTCAGATGAAAAAGCTACTTTTTTCTCTGTTATTTTTTCTGACTCTTAATAGTTTTATTAGGGCACAAAGCCCCACCCATTTATTTGTTTTGGGAACAAGTGCCAATGCCTACAAAGGAGACCTAAGTGACACCTACCATAAATGGTCTGCTTCTGTTCATCTAGGCATGAAAATAAATAAAGGAAAAAGGATAAATGGCTTAATCAATTTGAGTTTTGGAAATGTCACGGGACAGAATCCTAATTTTGAAGGGAATGATGAAATAGAGGGAACTCCCAATCGTTTTTTCAACACCAAAATATTCACGGCCAATTATGACCTTCAACTAAATCTCCTCAAAAGAAAGCAATTTACCGTTTTTATTAGTCAGGGAATCGGCCTTTTATTTTATACCCCACAAGACGAATTCAAAGAAAAATTTACAGAACCTACCCGAGCTCCCAATGAAACATACAGTAATTCAGCCCTTACCCTCCCCTCCCAATTGGGAGTAAACTACTTTTTTAAAAACGGCTATGGACTAGGTCTTCAAGCAGGTTACCTTAACCCTATTTCCGATTATATAGATAACATTTCTGAATTAGGAGATGCCCAAGGAAATGACAACGTCTTTATGGGAAGAGCCTATTTGATGATCCCTCTTAAATTGAGTAAACCTGTTGATTAATAGAATAATCTACCCAATGAATTAATTAGCTTAATTTTCTTCCTCTACCTCTTTGATTAATTGCTCATACCAGGCTGCTCCATATTTCCGGATAAGGGGCTCTTTCAAAAATTTATAAACAGGGACATTTAGTTCTTTTCCAAACGTACAGGCGTCACTACAAATACTCCACTGATCGTAATTCAACGCATCATATTCTTCGTATTTGGTAATACGAATTGGGTATAAATGACAGGAAATCGGTTTTTTAAAGGAGATCTTACCTTCGTTGTAAGCTTGTTCAATTGCACACTTTAACGTACCTTTTTCATCATAAATGGCATATGCGCACTCTTTATCATTTATGGTTGGAGTGGAATAATCATCTTCCCAATCCTTAATATATTTTCCCTGCTCCTCAACAGCCTTGATTCCCTCTTCAGTCATGTAAGGTTTAACTTCTTCATATATTTCTTCCATCACCTCAAGCTCTTCTTCTTCAAGAGGAGCTCCCAAATCTCCTTCCACACAGCAAGCTCCCTTACACTTTTCAAGGTTACAGACAAAGAATTTCTCCTTTATATCGTCACTAATCACTGCGTTTTCTACTAATATCATCTCTGCTTCGTTTATACCTTATAGATAATCAACTGCCTGGAAAGCAATATTATTCTCCAATTCGGCAAATATAACCATATTATCCTTCTATTTTGACTTACTCATTAGGATAAAAACAATAAATGAAAATGACTTAGGAAGTAAAATCTAAGAGGCAAGCGGTCTCTAAGTTGAAGAAAAATTGTAAATTGCGACCTTAAAAATAGCTGAGGAGAACCTCAAGAGAGGTAAGACTTCAACTTTATTAGCATATTAGGGAAAAGGGTATTATTTCGAACTTTTAAAGCTTATTACTTTTTCGAAAAAACTTCTATGTAGCACCGATTCACCAACAAGACCAAAAAAAGAGGCTGGGGAGTGCTATATGCCCCTTAAATCATTTTTTCTCGGAAAGACTCCCATAAGTACTGCACAACCACAAAGGATAAAAAGACAAATGGGATGCCTAAATACCGATAAAATAAATCTTTTCTAAAGAATGGATTATCTGGAAAGTTTAAATGAACCGCAACGAGCGGCTGTAATCAACACCGAAGGACCAACCATGATCATTGCCGGAGCAGGATCAGGAAAAACCAGGGTACTTACTTACCGTATTGCCTACCTGATGGAAGCTCGTCAGGTGGAGCCATTCAACATTTTGTCCCTGACTTTTACCAATAAAGCCGCCCGTGAAATGCGTCAACGGATTGAAGAGGTAGTGGGTAGTGCAGCAAAAAGTCTATGGATGGGGACCTTTCACTCGGTTTTTTCCAGAATATTACGTGCTGAAGCTCATCATATTGGCTATACTAGTGATTTCACTATATACGATACCGATGATTCCAAAGCCCTGATCAGACAAATCATAAAACAAATGGCCTTGGATGATAAAATTTACAAGCCCAATATGGTGCTTAATCGTATATCAGGAGCCAAAAATCGTCTGATTTCCTGGAGAGACTACATCAATAACCCTATTCTGGTAGAAGAAGATAAAGCAGCGCAAAGATCAGCCATGGGTAAGATATTCCAAACCTATGTGCAGCGTTGTGTGGAGTCTTGTGCCATGGATTTTGACGACCTGCTTTTTAACACCAACGTCCTTTTTCGTGACCATCCCGATGTACTACACAAATATCAACATCGCTTTAAATATGTTTTGGTTGATGAGTTTCAGGACACCAACATTTCCCAATACCTGATCACCAAAAAACTGGCGGCAGTGAACGAAAACATTTGTGTAGTAGGGGATGATGCACAAAGTATTTATGCTTTCCGGGGAGCAGATATTCAAAATATATTAAATTTTGAGAAAGATTACCAGGAGCTTAAAACCTTCAAACTAGAACAGAATTATCGTTCTACACAATTTATTGTTAATGCAGCTAATTCAGTAATACGGCATAACAAAGGACAACTTCCTAAAAAAGTATGGACTGCAAATGACAGTGGAAGCCCTATAGAACTTATCAAAGCAACTTCTGATAATGAGGAGGCAAAATTAGTGGCCACTACGATTTTCGAAGCCCGCATGAATGGCCAACTCAACAATTCGGACTTTGCCATCTTGTATCGAACCAACAGTCAATCAAGAAGTATGGAGGAGGCCCTTCGTCGGGCAAATATCAAATATCGAATTGTTGGAGGGCTTTCTTTTTACCAAAGAAAGGAAATCAAAGACTTACTCGCTTATTTACGGTTTATCGTAAACCCTGCCGATGAGCAGGCCTTCCGCCGAATTATCAACTTACCAAAACGAGGAATCGGCCCTGGAAGCGTGGAAAAAGTGATGTTGAAAGTCAATGAAAATCGTATCCCATTAAATGAAGTACTGAACAACATCCATCAGCTTCTACCTGGACGCGCGGCCAATGCTATTGAAGGCTTTAACACCTTGATCAAGAATTTTCGATTTACCAATCAATCTTCAGACGCCTTTGAAGTAGCCAGTAAGGTTGCTAAAAATTCAGGCCTTTTAAAGGATCTATATGCCGATAAAACACCAGAAGGCCTTAGTCGTTATGAAAATGTGCAGGAATTGTTAAATGCAATTAAGGAGTTTGTTGATAATCCCGAAAATGAAGACAAAAGCCTTACCGCATTTTTACAAGAGGTGGCCCTCATTACTGATGCAGATAAGCAGGATACCGATGAAGATACTGTTACTTTAATGACTATTCATAGTTCCAAAGGACTGGAGTTTAAATATGTCTTTATCGTCGGATTGGAAGAAGAGCTTTTCCCTTCCCAAATGATGCTGAACAGTAGAGAGGACCTTGAAGAAGAGCGTCGATTATTTTACGTTGCTATTACCAGGGCCCAAGAAAAACTCTTCCTGAGTTATGCCATGAGCCGGTACCGCTTTGGACGGTTGAAAAATTGTGATCCAAGCAGATTCCTGGATGACATCGATCCTTCCTATTTAAAAATTAGTAATCAGAAAGTGGCTGGAATGCGGAGTAATGAAAGAGGAATGGAAAGAAACGTTCAAGGCACTTCTTATGCCAGAAGCCTGGTTTCGGGAATAAAAAGAGATCAAAGCCAACTAATTACCCAAAAGAACCGAAGGCCTCATACACCTACTAAAGACTTTCAACCTAGTGATGTTACTTTGCTCAAGGAGGGAATGCGAGTAGAACATCCTAAATTTGGGTTTGGAATAATAAAAAGGATGGATCTGAATGGAGCTAATAAAAAAGCAAGTGTAGATTTCGAAGGAGCGGGAGAAAAAACCCTTTTGCTTAGTTTTGCCAAATTAAAGATTCACCAGGATTAAAAAAAACGACTTTTCTGCTGAAATCATTTCTCATTTCAGTGGTTTAAACAAAAAAAGAATTGAAGACAACTCCAGGAAACCTTTTACAATATTTTCTTATCTTGGAGTTTCCATAAATAGCAGATAAATGTAAAGGCTAATCACAATGTACGAGTACAACACCAACAAATCGGATCTAATTTTGAGAGAGTACGGCAGAAACATACAAAAGCTGGTCAACTATTTGATCTCTATAGAAGATAGAGATAAAAGGACGGAATCAGCTCATACCTTAATCGAGCTTATGAAACAAATTAACCCCAGAATGAAAGAAGGCTCGGAATATAACCAAAAGCTATGGGATGACCTTTACATCATGTCAAATTTTAGACTAGATGTGGACAGCCCTTTTCCAATGCCTGAAAAAGAATTGTTAGGGAAAAAGCCCCAACATGTCAGATATAACCAAAACAGGATCAGGTACAAGCATTACGGAAGAAATATAGAACTTCTAATTGAAAAGGCCAGAGGCTTATCTGATGAACAAGAAATAGAAGCTAGTGTTGGCAGCATCGGAAAGTTGATGAAAACATTTTATAGCGCCTGGAACAGAGAAGTGGTAGATGATGAAGTAATTCTGGAAAATATACAGGAAATATCCGGAGGAAAAATCAAGAAAGACATAAAGGAAATCAGAGATAAGAATCTTTTTGATACCTACAGGGACAAAAGCCGCAGCCAGAAAACGCGTAAAACAACCCCATCTACAGGACGTCAAACCACAACAGGCAAAAGAAGAAGGAGTTAATGGGATCTTTTAAGATTGAAGGCGGACATCGCCTGAATGGGGAAATCATTCCCCAAGGGGCCAAAAACGAGGCCCTTCAGATTATATGTGCTGTTTTATTAAGCCCGGAGCCCATCACCTTGCACAAGGTCCCTGATATTCGGGATGTAAATAAATTAATTGAACTGATTCAAGGATTCGGGGTAAAAGTTGAGAAGCTAAAAGAAGAAACTTACCGCTTTACAGCCAAGGAGGTAAATATTTCTTACCTGGAAACTGATGAATACCGAACCAAAGCATCCTCTTTAAGAGGCTCCTTAATGACTCTTGGACCTTTATTGGCTCGCTTCGGCAAAGCAATGACCCCAAAACCTGGTGGTGACAAGATTGGAAGGAGAAGATTGGACACCCATTTTCTGGGTTTTCAAAAATTGGGAGCCAAGTTTAAATTTGATGCCAAACACAACTTTTACCATATAGATGCTTCTGATCTTAAAGGAACTTATATGCTCCTTGATGAAGCTTCGGTAACAGGAACAGCGAATATTATAATGACCGCTGTTATGGCAAAGGGAAAAACCACCATTTACAATGCAGCTTGTGAACCTTATTTACAGCAACTCTGCCGAATGTTGAACCGAATGGGGGCCAACATAAGTGGAATTGGTTCAAACCTTTTAACTATAGAGGGAGTTGAATACCTGGGTGGCACGGAACATACCATGTTACCCGATATGATTGAGGTGGGAAGCTTTATTGGAATGGCTGCCATGACAAAGTCTTCCATTACCATAAAAAATGCGCAGGTAGAACATTTAGGAATAATTCCCGATACCTTTAGACGCTTAGGTATTAAACTAGAAATAAAAGGAGAAGATATCTATATTCCTTCACAGGAACACTATGAAATAGAGACCTTTATTGACGGTTCCATAATGACAATTGCTGATGCGATCTGGCCAGGGTTTACTCCGGACCTTTTAAGCATCGTTTTAGTGACCGCCATTCAGGCAAAAGGAACAGTACTGGTGCATCAAAAAATGTTTGAAAGCCGCCTTTTCTTTGTGGATAAACTAATTGATATGGGAGCACAAATAATCTTGTGCGATCCGCACCGGGCGACGGTGATCGGTTTAAACCGAAGCCAGTCTTTGAGAGGAATTCCAATGACTTCTCCCGATATTCGAGCTGGTGTAGCCTTGCTTATTGCCGCCTTATCCGCTGAAGGAACAAGCCTTATCCACAATGTGGAACAAATCGATCGAGGTTATCAAAATATTGATAAACGCTTGAATGCTTTAGGCGCAAAAATTGAGAGAATAAATTAAAAAAATTCGATCCCGGTTTTTTCCGGGATCGAAATAATATTACTCACGAGTTCTTTTCTAAAATCAAAACCTGTAGCTTAACACCAAAGCATAATTAGAAAGAATTTTAGTATTAAATGTTCCCCTTTCATCTTTGTATTCAGAAACTTCATCTCCGAATTCATTAAAAGAGATTCTCTCATAGGTAGCCTTATTATAAGAAATATCAGCAGACGCTTCTACACTTAAATGTAACTTATTAGTCAACAAAAAATCGGCACCTATAAAAGGCATTAAACCAATCCCATTTCCCCTTAAAAGAGCTTCTTCGGAGCTACCAACACCATCTGTATCAACTGAATTTATATTACTATAGGAATACGATATATCAGAACCAAAATATAATGCATTTGATTTTAACTGTTTTCTCCATTCCTTTCCTAATCTTAAAAGATAACTTGAAGAGGTTTCCTTATAGGAATCCTCTTCAGGAGGATTTACTTCAAAATCTGAAGAAGAGTTCCTATTATAAGTAGATCTTCCAACATTTAATCGCAAACGATAAGCTGTCCCATTGTTATGCAAGCGAAACATTAAACCAGGCATAAAAAGAGACTCAGAATTAGAAGTAAAAAGGACAGGAGCTGCATCAAATCCAATTTCATATTTAGAAACTTCTTCCTGTTTATCCTGTTGCTCCTGAGCCGTAGCTTGAGAAAAAATAACACCTAGTAATAGAAAACTCAGAACAATTATTTTACAGTTTTTCATTTAGAATAGTATTAATGTTAAAAATTAAACAACATTTCGGCATTCAATTTCTATACCAATTAAAAAATTCATACTACTATTAAGGATTTTTTCTTCATATAATACCAATAATTATTACCTAAAAGCCAAATAACTTTATTATGAAAACACTTATTCATACAGATAAAGAAAATATTATCCTTTTATTTAGTAAAATAACTCTGTTGTTATCATTAATTGCTTGCGGTCCCAAATATGAACCACCAAACCAAACTCCACCCCCAGACGAACCAGTGGTTTTAAATCCGGTTTACCTACTGGACACCACCCACCTGGAGGACCTTAACAAAGTTTTCTTACAATTACTGGTTCGAAGATCAGGATATACCCAGTTTCAAGGTTATATAAGGCATCCTGTTAGTATTTACAAAATCAACTATAAAACCACTTTTAAAAATAACCCGGTTACCGCATCAGGGCTTGTTTGTTTACCCCAGGGAATAAATAATGGAGTTCCTTTATTAAGTGCCCATCACCCCAGTATAACTGATCACAAATCGGCCCCGTCCAATTTTTCCTCCGAAGAAGAAAGGGCCACACTATTAGAATTATTTGCCAGCGCTGGTTATATTACCTTTATTCCAGATTATATTGGATTAGGAGAATCAAAAAACCTACTTCACCCTTTCTATGATTATGAAAGCCAAAGCCAGGCAGTAATTGACATGATAAAAGCGGGATGGGAATTCCTGCAATTAAAACAAATTACGTCAAATGGGAAACTCTTTTTAATGGGGTATGCCGAAGGAGGCTATACAACTCTGGTCACCCAAAAGGCTATTGAGGAGGATCCGGAACTCAATTGGGAAATCACAGCTTCCTCAGCAGGAGCTGGAGGTTATAACATCAAAAATATCTGGGACTATGCCTTAAGTAAAAACCAATACAAAGGAACCTCATACCTGACTTTACTGGTCCATACTTATAATTCCACTAAGGATTGGAATTCATCATTGGATAACTATTTCCTGGCTCCCTATTCAAACCAAATCCCTTCCCTTTTTAATGGGCAAAAAAATATTATTCAAATTCAAAAAGAACTTCCCATTGATCCATACGAACTTTTTCAGGATAATTTCTTGAAGGATATACAAAATGAAGAGGAAGGCAACTTCAGTCCGGCATTTGAAGCTAATAGTATTGATAACTGGACTCCCAAAAGTAAATTAAGGCTTTATCATTGCTACAATGATGAGATTATGCCTTATCATGATAGTAAGGACACTCACCAAAAACTACTTTCCCTCGGGGCCCAGAATATAAGTTTTCATGATCTGGAAGGGGCTTCCCATGAAGACGGAGCCCTCTCAATGATGGAGGAAACATTAAAATGGTTTGACACCTTAAAATAGTACCTAAATATCCATCTTCGGGCTGGAAAAATCCACCCTATTGCAGGGTATTAATGATCCAATCTGTTCAAAATATTTTCTTTTTATCATTCCCTGTAAATCCATTTTACAACCTCAAAAGAAAATCCTTATGAAGAGAAAAGACATTAATCGTTTCTATTGGTTACTACCAACAGTTGGCTTACTCTTTCTTATTGCCCTATCCACTTGCAGAACGGAAAAAATTCCTGCTCCTGATAAGCTTCCTGTTTTCACCCCGGAGGTATTAATGGATACCGTTCATCTGGAAAAACTTAGCAAGGAGGAAATCAAAATTTTAATAAAAAAAAGTGGCCTTGATCAATTTTTAGATTTTGTTCATCATCCTATTACTATTTATAAAATAACCTATAAAACGACTTTTAAGAACGAAGAAATCTTAGCCTCAGGGTCTATTTGCCTCCCGGTTGATCTCAAACAGAATGTCCCGCTGTTAAGTGCCCAACATGGAACCATTGCGGACCACCAATCAGCTCCTTCCAACTTTTCTTTGGAAAATGAGAAGGCCACACTCATGGAATTCTTTGCTTCTGGAGGTTATGCAACCTTTATTCCAGATTATATCGGTTATGGAAGTTCCAAGGAAGTTTTGCACCCTTACTACCACTATGAAAGTCAAAGTCAGGTAGTCATTGATATGATTAAAGCGGGAAAAGAATTTTTACAACTCAAAAACATTGAATTTAATGATCAGTTGTTTCTTTTTGGGTACTCAGAAGGCGGTTACACTACTTTGGCAACACTCAAAGCCATTGAATCTGACCCTAATCTAAACTGGATAGTTACTGCCAGTTCGTCGGGTGCCGGAGGTTATGATATTTCCGGGGTTATGGAACATACAATGGAGCAAGGATTTTATAAATATCCTTCTCTTTTAGCCTTTGTGATCCATGCATACAATATCACTTACGAATGGAACCGACCAATGACGGATTTCTTCCAGGAGCCTTATGCTCTGAAAATTGAGAATTTATTCAATGGACTTCAAAATACCTCTGAAATAAATAAGAAACTTCCCAAATACTTGGACCAATTATTTCAAATTGAATTCCTCCTGGGACTCGAAAATGGCACAGAGGATGAAGTTTTAGAAGCAATGAATGATAACAGTGTACATTTTTGGATCCCAAAGTCTCCTGTTAGACTTTACCATAGTCCTTATGATGAAACCATTCCTTTGGATAACACTCTTTATACTCACCAGGTCATGAAAGAACTAGGGGCTACTAATGTCTCCTTTCATCTCATTGAAAATGGTGATCATACAGGAGCTGTAATGCCTACTGTAGAAAACACCATAAAATGGTTTGAATCTTTTAGGTAAAGTCCTTAAATGAAAAAAGGAGCTTCAAAAGCTCCTTTCCCACCCTATAATTCTACTAAAAATTATACGTAGTTATGCAACATCACAGGCATAACCAACATTAAAATATCTTCTTCTTCCACTTTTTCTTTCGGGAGAATCAAACCTGCTCTATTTGGCTGAGATAACTTCAATAGAATTCTCTCCGATTCCAGATTTGAAAGCATTTCAATTAAGAACCTGGCATTAAAACCTATTTCAATTTCTTCCCCATCATGTTCACATTTCAGAACTTCTTTGGCCTCATTGGAGAAATCAAGATCCTCCGCAGAAATCTGTAATTCACCTTCCGCAATTTTCAACCTTACCTGATGAGTGGTTTTATTCGCATAGATGGCAATCCTTCTCAACGAACTCAAAAATTCCACTCGATCAATAGTCATTTCATTCGAGTTATCTACCGGAATAACATTTTCATATTGAGGGAAACGCTCATCTATTAGGCGACAAATCAATTGAATATTATTGAAGCTAAAAAAGGCATTTGAAACATTAAATTCCATCACCACTGGAGTGTTTTCAGAAGGAAGAGTGGACTTTAATAAATTTAAAGCCTTTCTAGGAATAATAAGCTCATTTTCTTCCTCCGATGTCACATCAGACCTACGGTATCGAATCAATCGATGCCCATCTGTAGCCACCATCAAAGAATTTTCAGAATTAATTTTAAGGTAAACCCCAGTCATAGCGGGCCTTAATTCATCTGTACTCGTAGCAAAAATGGTATTGTTGATAGCACTTGCAAGCACATCAGAGGACATCTCTACAGAACTTCCTTCTGAAACTACAGGTACTTTTGGGAAATCCGTAGAATTTTCACCTGCCAGTTTATATTGTCCATTATCGGAGCTTATTTCAATACTATAAGTATCTTCATCAATATAAAAAGTGACTGGCTGCTCCGGTAAATTTTTTAAGGTATCCAATAAAATCCTTGCAGGTACGGCAATACTCCCATTTTCGGAAGCATCCACGTCCAAAACTGTAATCATGGAAGTCTGCAAGTCAGAAGCGGTAACCGTTAATTTACTATCTCCGATTTCAAAGAGGAAATTCTCAAGGATCGGCACCACAGGATTGGTAGTGATTACACCGTTGATGCCAGAAAGCTGTTTTAACAATACTGACGAAGAAACAGTAAATCTCATATAACAGAATTTTATTTTTCAGTACTTATTTCGGTAAATTTAAGAAGAAAAATTACAATTATCTCATTTTTGCACAAAATCACTACGTTTTTTAACTAAACCTTGGAGCAGGGCATCTTTAATTAATACCAACTGCCCCTCTTTGCTTGTCCCTAACACATTTCTATCCCCCTCTAACTGAGGAAAAACCTTCAGTACATTATCATGGTTCGACTGAATATCTTCTAATTGAATAATAAAATGAGGAAGGGTACGAGAAAGGCTATCATATCGAGGATTTTCACCTGAATTAAGTAATTGTTCTGCAGGAAAATATTGAAAAAAGTCTATATAGGACATCATTGCTGTGGTATCAAATTGAGCCAATCCTTCCAACTGATAAAAGCGATCATTTGCAGTTATTTCAAAATCATTTTCAGGTTTATTGGGATAAATTACTTTTAATCGCTTCAAGGCCTGCCATCTAGTTTGAAAAATTACCCTATCCCTCCACTCATTTTCCTTCATCGAAAAAAAGCCTGCAAGGTAACTATTATATCCAGGGATAGAAACTACAAAAGGATCATCCGCTTCTGGTAGTTGAAAATAAGTTTGTGTCTCATTTAAATTTCCACCACTTACAAATGAGGTTAATAATTGATTATCGTTAAAAGCCTGTACTTTAATTCCTGATTTATGCAATTGTTCGGTGATTTCCCCTGAATTGACTTTAGCAACGGCTCTTTTTACCTTTACCCGATTCAACACCACCAACAGGATCTTCATCATGTTGGAATCTGCCTTATACTTCCCGTTTAAAATCCATTGATTTCCCTTTTTGATAAACTCATTTTGAAAATCGGGTCCAACCATAACCACTCTATTTACCAAGGAAGTATCCTGAACAGCAAGTGTCACATTTAGTCCCCCTCTTCCTACTTTTCCATTATCTTGAATACCTATCCAAATTGTGATAAGAGATAACAAAACCAGAATAACTAAGAGCCTTATATTTTTTTTACTAAACATGGAGAACAATTACGAATTAAAAATTAAGAAAATTGAACCTATTCTCTCACTTTTAAGCTTAAATTCAATCAAGCTTGACTTTTCAAAACCTTTCATGAATAAATCTGGTGGAATTAGTTAAAATTTGGCAAATCCATAGCAAATAGACAAAGTTAATCATCTTTGATCTTCAATGCGATGGCTTTTAAAATAGTAATCGATTTTAATATTAATTATACCGACCATATTGCCTTTTTCTCAAATAGTGCCTGACAACTCCAAAAATTAACAATAAAAAAACCGGTAAAATAAGATTAATCAACTGCCATTTAACCTTCTCGTCTCCTACCTTAACTTTATCCAATGGACGAATCTTGATTTCTTTCGCACGGGCAGTAATTAACCCTTGATCCTCCAATATGTAGGACATGGCATTCAAAATGAAATCCTGGTTAGCAAAATTAGCCTTCAAATAGGGGTCATACCCTAATGGATAGGGTTCCTCAGTTTTGGGATTCACATCATTTCTTACCAAATCTCCATCGGAAACTACCAAAACTTTTGAGCTTCCTTCTTCCCTAAATCCCTCCGTTTTAACTCCTTCCGGCAAAAATCGGTTTTTGTACAAGGAAGTAAAATTCCCCTCCAATAAATAAGCTATAGGAAAAGGACCACTTTGAAAATTTTCCGGGAAAACGTCTTTTCGTAAATCATTAAAACTAACCCTTACAGGCATCTCCAATTTTCGGGAATATTGAGAAGTGAATATTAAGGGAGTTTTCTTAACACCCACAGCCTTCACCGTATCTATACTACTTACAAATTTCCCATAAACGGCATCCAGATTTTTTACAACAGGATGGTTCCCAAATTTATTCATGATGGGAAAAAAAGGCCAAGGCCAAAGTCTGATTTGGGGTTCCTCTCCAAAATTGCCCGTTACTATTGGAAAAGCACCTGAATTAAGGTCTTGTATATAATCTCGATTAATTCTAACTCCATATTTAAACAATTGGTCATCGAGGTTCAAATCGTAAGGCAAGGCATAGGTTCCTTCATTTCCGGCGCTATCCATATTAACACGAAGGGAATTTAAAAGAAAGACCGCCTTTCCATTATTCATAATAAACTGATCTAATTTGAACTTATCCTGTTCATCAAAACCTTTTCTAGGTTTAGCAGTAATAAATGCATCATACCCCATCAGATTCTCTTTTTCTGATAGATTCACCTCAAATACATCATAAAACTCAAGCAAGGCATTAGTTAATGCTGCCAAATCAGGACCAAATAATTCGTCATGCCCTTGCAAAAGAGCAATCTTTTTTCGGTTGGTATCTGATAATTTTCGTATAGCAGAAGCCAACTCATATTCTACTCCCTCCACAGATTGATTCAATCGTTCTCCAGGGCCAGCTCCCTGGTTACCTTTTAACAGCATCACAACGGACTCCTTACCCCCGTAGGAAATTATTGCTCCTGGGAACACCAATTTCTCCGTTCTTTTTCCATTTTCCCGGTCAAAAAGGTTAGTAGGTTGAAGCCCTTTGTCCATCAAGCTCTTATAAAACTCATTTCTAGCCTTTGTTCCTGATGCCAAGGATGGATCTATAAATTCATAACGAACGTTTCTTTTTCCATATGCTTGAAATTCATCCAAGGTCTCCCGAATAACGTTTTTAAGCCTTACAAACCCAGATGGTAAATCCCCATCCAGATATACCTCCACAAACACTTCATCATCAAGGTTTTCAAGAAGATCTTTGGTAGCATCGGTGATGGAATATCTTTTTTCTTCGGTAAGATCCAACCTGAAAAAGTACCGGTTGCCTAAAAGATTTATCAGAACCAGGCCAACTAAGGCAATTGTAAACCTTAAAAAGGCCTCCCATTTTTTGCTGTGCTTTCTTACCATTTTCTACTCCCTAAAACTAGATTAGTAGATAAAAGCATCAGACTAATCAAACTAAAAAAATAAACAACATCTCTGGAATCTATTAACCCTCTACTAATAGCATTGTAATGATATAGAATTCCGACTTGTTCTAGCCAAAGAGAAGCTTTTCCCCAAACATTAATTGCCGACAGAGAATTGAATCCCGAGTAAAAGATAAAACATAGGAAAACACCAATAATAAATGCCACTATTTGATTTTCAGTAATGGCTGTGGAAAAAATGCCCATAGCTGTAAAAGCACCTCCCAGTAAAATTAACCCTATATAAGAGCCTGCTATCCCTGCAGAGTCAATATTTCCAACAGGATTCCCCAGGTAATAGAGGGAAAAATAATAAAAGAGGGTAGGAATTAATGCAAAAGTCACTAATAACCAGGCTGCGATAAATTTCCCCCCTATTAATTGAAAATCCGTTAAGGGACGAGTCAGCAGCAATTCAATGGTCCCAGTTTTACGTTCCTCGGCAAACATTTTCATCGTGATGGCTGGAATTAAGAACATAAAAACATATGGGCCCAATGAAAATAAAGTTCCCATATCTGCAAAGCCATAATCCAATACGTTAGTTTCCGGAAAAACCCACATCAATAATCCCATTCCTGTGAGGAACACACTTATCACTATATAAGCAATGAGCGAATTTAGAAAACTACCTATTTCTTTGGTTAATACTTGAAACATCTGAAAAAGAAATTTATACCACAGGGAAACATTTAAGCATTTTTAGTCAATTGTCGAAAAACGTTTTCCAGCGAACCTTCCTTTTGATAAAAATTTAGAAGTGTAATTTTATTTTGCACCGCACAATTGAAAACGGCTGGCCGAATATCGTGAGCTCCATCTGCAAGAAGAAGTAATTTTTTATCAGAAAGTAATTTTACTTCAACAACTCCATCTAAACGTTCAAAGAGCTCTGGGTCCAAAGCTTCCAATGCTTCCAGATAAATCTCTCTATAGCCTGAGGAGTCCTTTTGCAAAGCACTAACTTTATTGTCAGCGACAATTTTCCCTTGATTAATAATGATTACGCGATCGCAGAGGGCCTGCACCTCCTGCATAATGTGGGTTGAAAAAATGACTGTTTTTTCCTTACTAACAGTTCGAATAAGACTACGAATTTCCACTAACTGATTGGGATCAAGCCCTGTGGTGGGCTCATCTAAAATAAGAACCTTAGGGTCATGAATTAAAGCCTGTGAAAGTCCCACCCGCTGGCGATAACCTTTGGAAAGGGCTCCAATTTTTTTATGTTGTTCCCGAGATAAACCACAAAGTGAAACAACTTCTGCTATTCGGCTTTTCAACCTTTTCCCTCTCAAACGATGTAAAGAACCGATAAAGCTTAAATATTCATGTACATACATGTCCAAGTACAAAGGGTTGTGTTCAGGTAAATAGCCTACATTTTTTCGGACCGCAATAGGCTCTTCCACTACATCAAAACCACAAACTTCAACACTTCCTTCTGTAGGAGGAAGGAAACAGGTGGCTATTTTCATGGTAGTTGATTTTCCTGCACCATTTGGCCCCAAAAATCCAAGAATTTCTCCTTCTCTGGCTTCAAAAGTAACTTGGTCAACAGCCTTCTGATGA
>NZ_SMMB01000619.1 GCF_009711365.1 Xanthovirga aplysinae
TATGAAAAAGAAAAAATTAAAACTGGATCAGATTAAATTGGAAAGTTTTGTGACTTCTCTGGAAAAAGGAAAAGAAAATACAGTTAAAGGTGGAGCAGAATGTGAACCCGGCCTTACATGTCTTAATAATATCTGTTAGTCAATATAAAAAAAATCCCTAAAACCGGCTCCAATCTAGAGCCGGTTTTTTAGTTCCACCCATCTGTGAAGTGGAAGTAAATAGGAAAATAAAAAGAGCCGATTTATTTCAATTTTTGATTAGTAATTCATTCCTTCTAGGCCGAAAGTGGAAATGAAAATCACTTCCCATCCTTATTCACTCCTAACACTAGTTTACAAGCATACGGACAGTTTTTGATACTTAATTCTGACACAAGGGCAATTATGAAAAAAGGTAAAGGTATTCCTGTAGGATATCCCATTTGTATCTGTTCCCCACTTACCTTGTACCTTCTGTCCATTTTTCTTGTTTACCACATTTATGAAAATAAGGGCTCTTAGTTGTCTCAACAAGTAGGAGTATCTCTAATTTATTTCTCTACTTCACTCCCCCTAGCCAATCCAAAGTTATGGGCATACTTTGTTGTTAAAAATTGGTTATTTATGACTGTCAGAATAAGTTTTTACAGCTACCTTTTAAGGGAATAATTCTTTCTTTTCTTCCTCAAAATTTCTTTCCCTTTCATCTATTGTTCTTTTTACCCTATTAGGTTTTTTTATCTCATCTATTAATGGAGTTATTTTACCACCATCAACGAAGTTTTCGAAGATATAACAATATATTTGTATTTCTTTTAAGTTTGAAACCAGGTCCTCAGTGGGAAACTCGTAAGTTATTTCAGTCTTTGAAACTCCTTCTATCATATTTACAATAGAATGATGTAGGTTGGACATGGCTTCTTTAAGCTTACTTTTTAGATCTTTAACCTCCTCTTTATCATACCCCCCAAAAAAACCCTTCTTCATACTCCCAATTGTTTCTTTAAATCCAGCTAGCTTGTTAAACAACATTATATTTTTTGTATTAACCGTATTTTCTTGGCTTACATTCTCAGAGATTTTATTAATTTCTCCAACTTCACCTTTATCTAATGAATCATCATTAAATTTTATTTTGCCGAACAAATCAAAAAATTTTTGGAAGTCTACGCTAAAGGATGAAAGTTTCTTATTTATAGGATTAATTTCTTCATTTTGCAGTCTTTCTTTTCGCTCATTTAGGAGTTTTTCATGCAATTCACTAAGATCAGCTTCAGATAGGTCGTTTATAACATTTAAATCGCGAGCCTCAAAACTTTTGAAAGTAGTATTTAAAACCGTTTCACCTATTGGAACTTCGTTTAATTGACTCAACATTTCCCACTGCCCTTCATCCCGCTTCCAGATTATATTTGTTCCTGCTAAGGATATTTCTCCCTTTTCTTCTTCCTCTTCAAAATAATATTCCCCTGGCCCAAACCAATCTCTTACTCTTTTTGTGCCCATAAATTTGGAGGCCTTGGCCCAATTGTCAGATGCACTTTGGAAATGCCAACCTTCAAATTTGTTTTCATCCGCATCCACCTTTGTTATAGCCCAAGCACAGCCGTTCATTGCATCTGTAAAAACAAAATCAGTATCGTTGGGATCAACAATAGTACTACCCACATTGTCCCATGGTTCAATGGGGGTGGCAAAATAATAAGGTGCATAATTGGCCCGAATATGACTAGCTCTTTCTTCATCTATATCCTTTTTTTCAGTTTTTAAATTCGCTGCCAAGGCATCCGCATTGGCTAAAGCACCGCCCCCTTTCTTAAAGAGCTCTTTTATTTTAGCATCACTCAATTTATCTATTGCAGGAATTGGGTAATAGATTGTTTTCCCATCGGCGGATTCTTTCTCTGATTCTTCGAGGTAAAAATTCAAAGATTCATTATTGGCAATCATCCAATTTTTTAACTGGCTTGCCATTTCTATCTCCCCAACAGCTTTAGAGAACTCTACGGATGTGTTGGGGTATTTCTTTTTGAAACCCTCGGTATAGTTAAAGATAATTATGTGTCTCTTCATAAAATCTTCCGGGTCTTCTTTGAATTCTTTTTCTACAACACGGGGTACATCCTCCATGATATCCAAGGATACCCCTGCTCTTTGGTGGTGATCCGGATCATATGCTGATACCCTAACCGTTGTTTTCTCTGTTTTGCGTTCTTTTGCCATTTTAATTCTCCTTTCTTATTACTTCCAACTCTAATTGGTCACGGGCCGATTGAATAGTATAGTTCTGTATTTTCCCATCGATTAGTTCCGTGCCCTTGTATTTGAAGTTATATTTTTCATTTTCCAGTCCGATCTCCAGGTTATGGCCTTCTTTGCTTTGACTTTCTATAACAAGTATTACCTTTTGGCTACTTTCCATCTCTTCAATTGTATTGCCTTCCAAATCGGTAAAAAATATTCCATTTAGTTTTCCCCCTGTGCTTTCTTCTTCTTTTTCTTTAGGAGTTGCTGCTTTAGGTATTCCCATAGTAACCAAAGCTCCCAGGTCAGTTACATGCCAGCTCTGTTTAAAGGTAGCTCCTATGTTGTTGCGTATAATACCAGCAGCAAAGGTTAAGCGTACAGCCATTGGTTCAGCCGAATCATTCCAAAAAGTTTCCTTATAACCTATGCAATAGGCATCCCAAAATTCTTGCTTGTACAGAACTCCAGCACTCTCTTGGCCAGAAAAATGGATATGCCCATTTTTACGCATGTCTGCCTGAGCCATCCAGCTCATCAAATAGTTGGCTTCTTTTTGTTTTTTAAATACAATA
>NZ_SMMB01000929.1 GCF_009711365.1 Xanthovirga aplysinae
TGAATGAATTAAGTATTTGAATGAGGACATTTATTGGTAGGAGTGAAAAATTTAAGAATGGTGTTTTGTTTAGCTTCAAATTATTATTGAAAATTTAAATGGTCAATTTAACTATCAGGTATGCTGTTTTGGCTATAGCTAAATGCCTTCATGAACTTAATGAAAGAAGGGGATGAATATTGATGAAATAAAGGAGGAAGCCTTAGCCGCTAAGGCTGACAATAGAAAATTTTTTCAACGATTGAGAAAAAAGAAGACTTCATATCTCGATAATGTTGTACATCGGATTCATCAGCAGGTTTTTGAGGAGATTAATTGTCTTGAATGTGCCAATTGTTGTAAAACAACTAGTCCTATATTTTACAAAGGGGATATCGAAAGAATGGCCCGTGCCTTAAAAATGAAATACTCTGAATTTATTGATGAATATTTACATCAAGATGATGAGGGGGATTATGTTTTGAATGAGGCACCTTGTCCTTTTTTGGCAGACGATAATACTTGTATTGTATATGAAAGCCGACCAACTGCATGTAGGGAATATCCTCATACAAATAGGAAGCGTTTTTATCAAATATTAAATCTTACCCTTAAAAATACTGAGATATGTCCTGCTGTTTTTGAGATAGTTAAAAAAATGAAAGATGAAAAGGATCTAATTTAAATAGATGAAATTAAAAAAAAGCCCTTGAAATTATTTCTAGGGCTTTTTTTCAAAACGTCTAATCTAATTATGTCTAAAATAAATTTAGTCGTTTTTTCCAATACAATTTAAATCCTCAAAAGCCTGCTTTAGACGGTTTACGAAAGATTTTTCTCCTTCTCTCAACCAAACTCTCGGATCATAAAATTTCTTGTTAGGCTTATCTTCTCCCTCTGGGTTCCCAATTTGTGTTTGCAAATAATCCTTTTTGGCATCAAAGTAATTTCTTACCCCTTCCAGAAAAGCCCACTGCATATCTGTATCGATGTTCATTTTGATAGCACCATAACCAATCGCCTCTCTGATTTCTTCTTGGCTTGAACCTGATCCTCCGTGGAATACAAAGTTCACTGGGTTTTCACCTGTATTGAATTTCTCTTGAATGAAATCCTGGGAATTTTTTAGAATGATTGGTTTTAATTCCACGTTTCCTGGTTTATACACTCCATGAACATTTCCGAAGGCAGCTGCAATAGTGAATTGGTCACTGATTTTGTTTAACTCTTCGTAAGCGTAAGCGACTTCTTCAGGTTGTGTATATAGACGGGAACTGTCGATATCCGTATTATCTACTCCATCTTCTTCTCCTCCGGTAACTCCTAGTTCAATTTCCAGTGTCATCCCTAAGGGAGCCATTTTTTCTAAATATTTTTTGCAGGTATCGATATTTTCATCTATTGGCTCTTCAGAAAGATCAATCATGTGCGAGCTGAACAAAGGTCTGCCAAATTGCTGATAGTGTTTCTCGCTTGCCTCCAAAAGTCCATCAATCCAAGGTAACAGCTTTCTGGCAGCATGGTCAGTATGCAAAACGACTGGTACCCCATATCTTTCCGCCATTAGGTGGACATGCTGTGCTCCTGAAATACCTCCAGCGATGGCTGCCTCTTGTCCCTCATTGCTCAAACCTTTACCAGCAAAAAAACTTGCTCCTCCATTAGAAAACTGAATGATTACAGGGGAATTCAGGTCACGTGCAGTTTCTAGTACGGCATTAACGGAATCAGTACCAATTACATTGACTGCCGGAATAGCAAAGTTGTTTTTATTGGCATAATTGAAAAGTTCCTGCACTTCTTTACCAAAAAGTACACCTGGTCGGAATTTGGTTTTGATCTCGCTCATTTTGAATTGCGTATTTTACGGATTATAAATTTTTATTAAAGCCTATGGTTTGAGAGGCTAAATTTTAATTTTCGGCAATTTAATAATAATAGTAGTATATTCCTCAAAAGGGCCTCAATTTTGAATAGAAAACGTTTTCGAAGGAAGTTTTTCTCTACAAGTTAATCTCTAGGCTAAAAAGAAATTGAGAATTTTTTTGTGTTTTTTTGGATGTATATTTTCTCAGTAAACGTTAGCGGAAACGTTAAAGTGCTATCCTTTGCTTTTATCGTTATTGTTTTTCAACGGTAATCTCATTTGCATAGCCTAAAGAATTAATTCTGATTTTTAAAATTGTTTCAGTATTGTTAGGATCTCCAGATGGACATTTTTGGGAAGGGGAAATATAATAAATGTAAAATTTTTGTGATTTGCTGTACAGCTCAAGATTGTCTGGCTTTCCTAAAAATGCAATAACTTCTTTCTCACTAGCTTTTAAAAGTTGATCCTTATTCTCTAGAATTTGTGGTAACATCTTTATTCGGATTCCTGAGCATCCCAATGGATCTTTTTTCCAATCACTGGAACTTACCCCTTGAATGGATCTTTTGGAGGAGCACGATGTTATTAAGATTAATGCCATTAAAAAAAAACAGTTGGCATTTTTGAAATAAAGTTTCATAAGTTGTTTAGGTAGTTATTTATGCTGCAAAAATACATTTTGTAGTTTGAGATAAAAGTAGAGATTTAAATTATCATTCTTTCCCTTTGTTTTGTTTATTGTTCTTTCTGTTTATCCCTTTAAATTTTTCTGTGAGGAAAATGGTATTAACTACTTTGATTACAGAACATAAACTTTGGATACCCAAAGTCACCCCTTTCCACAATTCACTTTTAAGTCTTCACTCTTCAATCATCATTGAAAATTGTGCTATATTGCGGCGATTTTACGAAGGATTGTGGTTGAAATTCTTAAGTTAAGTACTTGTAAGAATAAGATTTTAATTAGCTAACAGAGTTATATGGAGGTGGTAAGTAAATTAATAAGCCGTTCCTGGGCTTTTTCATTTTTGATTTTTTTGGGAGTTTTTCTTTACGTTTATGCAGCTTTGCCTAATCAAGTGGCTCTTTTTACTCCCCGAGGTAGTTTTCAAACGATTTTTATTGATCGCTCCCTTTTCTTTTATTCTGGCATCTCTATTTTTATAGTCTGGAATGCCTTGTTTTATGTTTTAAGGGGGATGTTAGGGCAATTGCCAGTAAGAGAAACTTCTTTTTTTAAGTCAGAGTCTTTCAAGATAAAGATTTTAAACTGGCTTATTAGCTTTGCTTTGGTTGTAAATGTCTTTTTTGTTTTTACTGTTTCTTTGGTGGGGATTTTTAATAGAACTTCTGCGGAGGAATTTACTCGTTTTTCTCCCTTTATCTATGTCGGCCCTGTTTTAATGGCGATATGGTTAGTTGCATTGGTAGTTATTCTTGCAAAAAGAAAGTAAAGAGCCCTCTAGGGGTGATTCTTCTAATATTGCTTTTGAAAATTAGATAAGAAAAGATTAGTTTTAAGCTTGTTTAACAGGGTTTTCTGTTTGAACAAGCTTTTTTTATGATTGAAATTTAAAATTTGACTTTTAACTTTCCGTTTTCAATTCATTAGAAAGATGATATAGTGGACAGCTACCAAGTTTTTTAAATTAATGTTCTTTTAGTAACTCTTTATAATGATTTTAACCTTTTTTGAGACAGAAAAGGAACTCCTAAACTGTTCAATGGCTTTGCTTGAAATGGGCGGGGAGGGGGAATAACTTTTTTAATAGATGTGTTTTTAAATTTGGAATCTAAAAATCATTTGTAAATTTAAAGTTTGGCAAAAACCTGAACCCTTGTTCAAAGGGTTTTTGAAGAAAATAAAGGGCTTGTATGGCAACAAATAATAGCAACAATAAAATCAATAACTATAATGAAGATAGTATCCGGTCATTAGACTGGAAAGAGCACATCCGCCTTCGCCCGGGAATGTATATTGGAAAGCTTGGGGATGGTTCTGCTCCCGATGATGGAATTTATGTTTTGGTAAAGGAAGTCATTGACAATTGTATTGATGAGCACGTGATGGGCTTTGGTAAAAATATACAGGTTCGAGTTACCGATCACCGAGTGGAGGTGAGAGATTACGGACGTGGTATTCCTCTTGGAAAGGTAGTTGAATGTGTTTCTAAAATTAATACAGGGGGTAAATACGATTCTAAGGCTTTCCAGAAATCCGTGGGGTTGAATGGTGTAGGTACCAAGGCCGTGAATGCTTTGTCAGCCTTCTTTAAAGTTCAATCTTTTAGGGACGGAAAGAGTAAACTGGCTGAATTCGAGCGGGGTAAGCTAAGCTTGGAAAAAGATCTGAAAACGGAGGAAAAAGACGGTACACTAATTGTATTTGAACCAGATAGTAGCATATTTAAGAACTTCCATTTTATTCCTGGGTATCTAGAGAATCAAATCTGGAATTATGCTTATTTGAATGCTGGTTTAAGCATTAACTTTAATGGAAAACGCTATCATTCCAAAAATGGATTGTTGGATTTGTTAGCCTCCAAAACTGAAGAAGAAAATATAAGATATCCTATTATCCATTTAGGAGGGGAGGATATAGAAATTTCTTTTACCCATGCTAATCAGTACGGAGAAGAGTATTATTCCTTTGTAAACGGACAGTTTACAACTCAGGGGGGAACTCACTTGGCTGCTTATCGGGAAGCCTTGGTGAAAACCATGAGGGATTTTTATAAGAAGAATTTTGATGCTACAGATATCCGGGCATCTATTGTGGGTGCCATTTCCGTAAGGGTTCAAGAACCTGTCTTCGAATCTCAAACAAAGACCAAGTTAGGCTCTCAATCTGTGGGACCGGACGGACCCACACTAAGGACTTTTGTGAATGATTTTGTTACCAAAGCATTGGATAATTTTCTTCATAAAAATCCGGATACCGCAGATGCCATCCTGAAGCGTATTTTACAGTCTGAAAGGGAAAGAAAGGAGATTGCCGGGGTTAAGAAATTAGCTAATGAGAGGGCAAAAAAGGCCAATTTGCACAATAAAAAACTCCGCGATTGTCGGCTGCACTATAATGATAAAAAAGGTGACAGAAGGGGAGAAACAATGATTTTCATCACAGAGGGAGATTCCGCAAGTGGTTCTATTACCAAATCGAGGGATGTGCAAACACAGGCAGTTTTTAGTTTGAGAGGAAAGCCTTTAAACTCTTTCGGCCTCACTAAAAAGGTAGTGTATGAAAATGAGGAGTTTAATTTGTTGCAACATGCCCTTAATATTGAAGATGGAATTGAGGGGTTGCGTTACAATAAGATAATTATAGCTACCGATGCCGATGTGGATGGTATGCATATTCGTTTATTGCTTTTGACCTTCTTTCTGCAGTTTTTCCCTGATTTGGTGAAAGCAGGAAAGGTTTTTATTTTGGAAACTCCACTTTTTAGAGTTAGAAATAAGAAACAGACAGTTTACTGTTATAGCGAACAGGAAAAGTTAAATGCGGTAGAAAAATTGGGTGCAAAGCCAGAGATTACCCGATTTAAAGGTTTAGGGGAGATTTCTCCTGATGAATTTGGTGGTTTTATAGGTGATGATATTCGATTGGAACCCGTTATTCTTAAAAAGGATTCAAGTATTCAACAATTGCTAACTTTTTACATGGGAAAAAACACTCCAAAACGCCAGGGTTTTATT
>NZ_SMMB01001241.1 GCF_009711365.1 Xanthovirga aplysinae
AAATTTGTTGTTTTGTCTATATTGTTTTATCAAAATATTTTGAATTTATGAAAAGACTTTTTGGTTTAGCCTTAGGCTTTATTTTTTCAGTATCATGCTTATACGGTCAGTCCGCCTTAAAATCTCCAGAAGAGTTTTTAGGCTATCCATTGGGAGAGCGGTTTACCCCCTATTTTCAAGTGGTTAATTACTACGAATATCTAGCTTCAAATTCTCCTAAAGTTAAATTGATTACTTATGGGGAAACATATGAACACAGACCTTTAAAATTGGCCTTTGTTTCTTCTCCCGAAAATGTGGAAAACCTGGAACAAATTCGAAAAGATAATCTTCGTCGGGCAGGAATATTAGAAGGGGCCCCTTCTTCTCCAGTAGGAATTGTCTGGCTAAGTTATAATGTTCATGGAAATGAAGCTTCTTCCACAGAAGCATCGATGAAAACTATATTTGAACTAGTTCAGGAGGATAGTAAGAAAAGCAATGAATATTTAGAGAATACTTTGGTTATAATGGATCCCTGCATGAATCCGGATGGACGGGATCGATATGTGAATTTTTATACCCAATATGGCAATTTGATGTTTAATCCCGATGTGAATTCAGCTGAACATCAGGAGCCTTGGCCTGGTGGAAGACCTAATCATTATTTATTTGACCTGAATAGGGATTGGGCCTGGCAGACGCAAGTAGAATCACGAAAACGATTGGAGGTCTACAACCAATGGTTGCCACAAATTCACGTTGATTTTCATGAACAGGGGTATAATTCTCCTTACTATTTTGCACCTGCAGCCGAACCTTTTCATGAGGTGATTACCAAGTGGCAACGTGAATTCCAACAAGAAATAGGGAAAAATCATGCAAAATATTTTGACCAAAATGGATGGTTATACTTTACTCGGGAAAGATTCGATTTGCTTTATCCAAGTTATGGAGATACTTATCCTACCTACAATGGAGCAATAGGAATGACCTACGAACAGGCTGGCCATGGAATGGCTGGTTTGGGTGTTCTTACCCAGGTGGGGGATACTTTAAGTTTGAAAGATCGTATAGATCATCATTTTACTACAGGTCTTTCCACAATAGAGATTGCCTCTAAAAATAGGGAAATGCTTCTTGAGGAATTTGGTGAATATTTTAGGGAAGCTAGAAATGAACCTAAGGGGGCTTATAAGACCTATGTGATCAGTTCCCGTGATGACAATGATAAACTGAATAAATTAACAGCATGGCTAGATGAACAAGGGATTCTGTACGGAACCTCAGGCCAAGAAAAAAGCCTAAAAGGGTTTGATTATAGCAAGGGAAAAGAGTCAAATTTTCGATTGAGCAGCTCGGATCTTATTATTAGTGCTTATCAACCAAAATCAGCATTGGTGAAAGTTTTATTTGAACCACAAACTGCCTTAAGCGATTCTGTAACTTATGATATTACCGCTTGGTCTGTTCCCTATGTTTATGGTTTAAAAGCTTATGCTTTGAAAAATCGTTTGATGCCTTCCGGTGTTTATTCCAAGCCAGATTTCACTCAGAATAAATTAATGGAAAAACCTTACGCTTACCTGGCTCCCTATCATAGTGTTAAAGATGCCAATTTTTTGGCTCAATTGATCAAAGCGGGTATCAAGGTGAGAAGTGCGGAAAATAGCTTTACCCAAAATGGTAATCAGTATGAAGCTGGAACTTTGATAATTACTCGAGCTAATAATCGAAATTTGGGTGACAAGTTTGACGAAAAGGTAATAGAATTAGCTCAAAAATTGGAAAGAAAGATTACCGCTGCTCCTACTGGCTTGGTGAGTGATGGAAGCGATTTCGGAGCGGGGAGTGTGCGCTATATAAATCCCCCCAAAGTAGCGGTTTTGTTTGGAGAAAGAGTTTCTTCATTAAATTACGGAGAAATATGGTATTACTTTGAACAAGAATTGGATTATCAGATGACGGCTCTCTCTGTGAATTATTTTGATCCTAGTGATTTATCAAAGTATAATACATTAATTCTTCCTGCCGGTAGTTACAATTTTAGTGACGAACAGTTAAACCAATTAAAATCATGGGTTAGGAATGGTGGAAAGTTAATCTCCATTTCCTCCGCTTTAAATGCATTTGTAAACAAGGAAGGTTTTGGTCTTAAACAATATTTAAATGAAGAAGAGAAAGAGGAAGCTAAACTTGGAAGGGAAGAATTGACGAAAAGAGAAATGTTGGCCAATTATCAAAGTCGGGAAAGAAGATATATGAGTCAATTTATTCCTGGTGCTATTTATAGGGTAAGTTTGGATTCCACTCACCCACTCGCATTTGGTTATGGCAAAGAGTATTTTACTCTAAAGAACTCATCCCAACGGTGTTCCTTTTTGGAGAAAGGATGGAATGTAGGGGTAATCAAAGATAACAACCCTTTAGTTAGTGGTTTTGCAGGTAGTGATGTAAATAAAGAGATCAATAATTCACTGGTATTTGGTGTACATGATATGGGTAGAGGTGAAGTCATTTATATGGTTGATGATCCACTTTTTAGAGCATTTTGGGAAAATGGTAAATTGCTTTTTTCTAATGCCCTATTTATGGTGGGAAATTAGAAATAAGCTTTGACCTTTTTAAGGGAAGGAAAATTAAACTTAGTGATGAATGTATTTGTTGTGCAGATAAATATTCCTTCTATTTGGAGGCAGTTGTCAAGTGTATTATTGGTGATTTTTTTCAGTGGATGTTTAATAGGTTGTCAAGGAAAAAAAGAGGCAAAAGAGAGAAATATTGAGGAGATCCATGAAGAAGAACTTCCTGCTGTTGATATGTCTAACAAAGGAATTGGCCCAATCAAAGCGCTGGAATTGGGAGAAATAAATCTGAAAATGGTTGAAGAGGGAAAAAAGTTATTTTCGAGGAAGTGTATTTCTTGTCATGATTTGGATCGAGAAGTAGTAGCACCAGCTCTAAGAGGGGTAACGAAAAGGAGGTCTCCGGAATGGATAATGAATATGATTTTGAATCCTGAAGAAATGATGAGGAAAGACCCTATTGCTAAAGCTGAGCGGGACAAATACACATCTCTCATGACCAACTTGGGATTAAGTCAGACTCAATCCCGGGCTTTGTTAGAATATTTTAGAGCGATGGATGAGTGATTACTAGAATAAACCATGATGCGAAAGGCGACAGATTTTTCTGTCGCTTTTTTTCTGTTTTAAGCATATTGCTTTGAGATAGATTGCAACTCAAGGGTTCTCTTGGCGCTCTTTTTCTGGAATTAAGTCAAATTGGCTAAGGTGATGTTTGAAATGCTTTTGATGGAAAATTATCCATTCTTTACCGTTAAGTAGCCCGAAAACTGGATGCATGTTTTTTGCATCAGGGTTTTGCTTATAATACCCAATAAAATCTTTCAATTCAGTTTTTAGCGAATGTATAGCTGATTGTAAATCCTTATGGTGCAAAACGGCCAGCTTAGATCCCAATACTGGGCTTTTAAACCCTTTCGGGAAGTCGTTATCCGAAAGCAAAAATGCCATTAAAGCTGGGAGTTTTTCTTTTGGGCTTTTTAGGGGAAAAGTCTTTTTTCCATTGGAAAGTTGTAGGGTATGTGTTAAGTGTTCGATCATATGTTGAGCAGTCATTATTCCCCATACAGGACTACTTTCAGGAGTCAAGACTTTCAATCGGTCAAATTTCAGGTTTTTTAGGAACTCTTCGGTGGAATAATCCATGTTTTTTGATGTTAATTCAATTACAATATAATCGAGAATATGGTAGGCTGCTATTTTTTTGGAGAGAAAAAAACTAAATAGAATGATTTAAATGGAGAGAAGATATTTGTTTTGACATGAGGGGATTTTTCCCTCCATTACAACGTTGGATGTCAAAGGCTGTGATTCTTTCCATATATATTATCTTCTTTTATCACCTTATAAAATTCAAAACAGCAAGCATTTTCAAGTGTTATAATAAAAAATGTTCTTTCTTATCACTTTTTGTTTTCATATGCAAAGAGAAAATTTTTAAACATGCTCTTAGGTTAAACTTAGCTTCATGTATAAATCAGTATCAGCAGAGCAGGCTGTAAAAGCAATAGAATCTTATGACAGAGTCTATATTCATAGTGCTGCCGCTGCTCCTCAGGTGTTGATTGATGCTTTGGTTCAACGGGCAGGAGAACTAAAACAGGTGGAGATTGTCCATATGCATACCGAAGGGGAGGCTGCTTATGTAAAAGCTGAGTACCAGGATAGCTTTTTTTTACGTACGTTTTTTGTCGGAGATAATGTAAGAGAGGCGGTCCATAAAGGTAGAGCAGATTATATTCCACTTTTTTTAAGTGGTATTCCATATCTCTTTCGAAAAGGTGTAATGACTATAGATGTGGCATTGATTCAAGTTAGTTGTCCAGATAAACATGGTTTTGTTTCTTTGGGAGTTTCGGTGGATTCTACTCTTGCCGCTGTGGAGTGTGCCAAAACTGTAATTGCTGTGGTTAATCCCCGGATGCCAAGAAGTCATGGTGATGGTGTGATTCCTATTGATCACATTGATATTTTGGTTGATGATGACCGGCCCCTTTATGAATTGCCTATACATGAAGTGGGAAAGGAGGAACAAAAAATTGGAGAGTTTGTGGCTCCCTTGGTAGATAATGGGGCTACCTTACAAATTGGCATTGGGTCTATTCCCAATGGGGTTATGATGGCTTTGGAAAACCACAAAAGGTTGGGGGTACATACTGAGATGTTTTCCGATGGGCTGATTCCATTAATTGAAAAAGGAGTAATAACTGGTGAAGAAAAAAAAGTAATGCCAACTAAGGTGGTATCCGGGTTTGTTTTGGGAAGTGTGCGGACTTATGATTTTGTGGATGATAACCCTGGGATTGCTCTTATGGATACTGCCTTCGTAAATGATGTAGCCACAATTCGGAAGAATCCTAAAGTTACCGCAGTCAATTCTGCCATTGAAATTGATTTAACAGGGCAGGTTTGTGCAGATTCAATTGGGGAGAGGCAATATTCGGGAGTGGGTGGTCAAATTGATTTTATGCGTGGGGCTTCCTATTCGGAAGGAGGGAAACCTATCGTCACTTTACTTTCGAGAACAAAAAACAATGAAAGTAAAATCGTTCCTGTTTTAAAGGAAGGAGCAGGGGTAGTGTCCACGCGTGCTCATGTACATTATGTAGTAACCGAATTTGGAGTGGCCTGCTTGTATGGAAAATCTTTAATGCAAAGAGCCATTTCCTTAATTGGCATTGCCCATCCCGATGATCGAGAGAATTTAGAAAGAGCTGCTTATGAACGTTTCGGTAGTTTGAATATGCGACGCTTTTTTTGATCCTTTTGGTTTCTAAGATTTATTGACCTTCCTAAATTCTGATTTTTAACCTTCCACTGCAATTCTAATCACTTGGAATTTAATTCTTACACCTCTTTATAAGTTTCTTCTATATTTAATTAGATATAATCGATTTGATTGAATAGTAGATGTAGAATACTTTTGTATTGTTAATTAATTGAACTTTAAACAGTAGACGGAGTTATGAAAAATCTAATTGGAATAGAAAAAGCAAGTGCCAAACAGATCAGTGAAAAGTTAAATGAATTACTAGCGAGCTATCAAGTATTTTACCAAAATCTGAGAGGTTTTCATTGGAATGTTACTGGGCCTAATTTTTTTGAATTACACGCTAAGTTTGAATCTATGTACAATGAGGCAGCTACTGCAATTGATGAGATTGCTGAGAGAATATTAAAATTAGAGAATTCCCCATTACATAATTTTGGAGATTATCTGAAGGTATCGAAGGTGGAAGGTGTAAAGAATGTTTCAAAGGATACCGCTACAGTAAAACATACTATTGAGAATATGTCTCAATTATTGAAAATTGAAAGGAAAATATTGAAGCTGGCTTCTGATGCTAATGATGAGGGTACAATTGTTTTAATTGATGATTTAATTTCAAGTAAGGAAAAGGCGGTGTGGATGTTTAGTGCCTTTTTGAAGAAGGCGGCTTAAGAGCTTGTTTAAATATTTTGTTTTTAAACGAAAATGGAATTTTGAATAGATAAAAGCAACGGTAAAACGTTTTTTCCAGATCTGTAAAATAATAGAGTCCCGGGGAAAAGTGTGGCTTTTCAAAAATCATTTGAAGCAAAAAGAAATCATAAACATGCTCCAAGACAAAACAGACCATTGCAAAGAGTTTATTTCAAGAATTTAAGGGTGGGGATTTAATTTCTACCCACCCTTTAATAAATGCTTGAATAGAGTTAAAGAGGGATTACTTATTTAGAGAAATTTTTTCCTTAAGAATTTCCTTTCTAAGGTTGTCATACTTGTCAAAGGCAAATCGGTTGGAAAAAAGAATAGAAAAGATCAAATTGAGACTGCAACCTGCAAAAATGGCCAACATAATCAAGATCTGATATTTAATAGCAGTCATTGGGCTACTTCCACTTAAAATTTGGCCGGTCATCATGCCAGGCAAGGCAATTAATCCTGTTACGGAAATAGTGGCAATTAGAGGATTAAATGCTTTTTTGATAGCTTCACGCAAAAAGGGTTCTAAGGCAGCTTTTTTACTATTTTTATTAATGAGGATGAAGTAATAAAGGTTTTCGTTTTTAACCAATTGATCAAAGTAAGTATTTAAGCCCACAATATTGTAATTCATAGCATTTCCCAGGATCATTCCTGAAATGGGAATAAGGTATTGGGCATCAAATACATTATCAAGGCCTATTATAATATCTAAAAAGAAGGCATTAATAACCAATAGGCTTATCAAAGTGGAAAGACAAACTGGTAAAAAAAAATATTTTAGTTTTAGGCCGCTCCTTTTTGTGGTGGTAAACGCACCAATTCCTGCCATAATCACCACCCAGGCACTATTTAGCAAGGCATTATTCCATTGGAAGATGTAGCCCAAGTATATGGCCACCAAAAACAATTGGACACTCATGCGAAGTAGAGCCACAAAAGTTTCTTTGATCAGACCTGTACGATAATATCCCATATAGAAAATGGGAATCACCATGATTATGTAGCCTAAAAGTAAACTCCATAAGTTAATGTCTGTAATTCCATTCATTCTTTTATAGGTTTATTACCTTATCACATTGTTTCATCCACTGTTCGTTATGTGTAGCTGAAATCACAGTTAAATCCTTCATAGAAAATATAGCATCCATTAATTGTTTAATGGATAGGTTGTCCAAGGCAGAGGTAGGTTCATCCAAAAATAAAATGGGACGTTTAAGAGCCAAACAGGTAGCTAAAACCAATCTTTGTTTTTGTCCACCACTAATTTCACTAAAATCTTTGGTAAGCATATCTGTGGACATTCCAGTTTTCTCCAGGAAAGGTTCAATATTTTGCTTGAAATAGGTGTCTTTTTGTAACATTTTGGCCAATTCCAGCCCAGAATTAACAGGCAAGTTGATGTTTTGAGGAACCCAGGCTATTTTTTTCCTTATCAATGGCATATTTTCTGGAGAAAGCAACAGATTTTCATATTTAACGGTTCCTGAATCAGGTTCCAACATTCCCATTAGAATTCTAAGGATAGTTGTTTTCCCACTTCCTGAAGGTCCCCAAAGACAAACTTTTTCTCCCTTCTTTATAGAAAATGAATATTTGTTGATGATCGTTTTTCCCTCCCTTGAAAGAGAAACCTCTTTGAACTCAATCATTAATCAGGTATATGATGAATAAAAAGCAATACGTAAAAGTAGAGAGATTTGTTGAAAATTCATGTTCAAACTTTCAATTATCGGTTTTTTTTAAATTGGTCTCTATTGTAAAGTAGTGTAATTTGCTCTTTCTTAAAAACATTTGAGAATGGTAAATAAGGTTAGGGGTAGTTTCTTTTTGAGGAGAGGGAATATAGGATTGAATTTTTTGTTTATGATGTGTTTGATATATTTAATCCCTTTGAATTGGAATTTTACTTTTGCCTTGGTAATTGCAATTTCGAAATTCTCTATTATTATTCATTTATTATCTTTTATTCCACAATTGTTTTTTCAAGTTTAGAAAGAAAACCAGGATCTAAATCGGCTCCAACTCCTGGTTCGTTACACAAAGTAACTTGTCCATTTTTATGATAGATGGCACCTCCTATTACGGGATCTTCTGTTAACATAAGGGGAGAGTCAAGGTCATAGGCAAACAAACTTTTTCTGGCAGCAGCTAAATGCAAGCCAGCCGTTAGTGCCAATCGGCTTTCTGACATGCCTCCTAACTGAGATTTAATACCGGCGGCTTCTCCAATTTCCAATATCTTTAAGGCCTTAAAAAGTCCTCCGCATTTCGCTAATTTAATGTTAAAATAGTCACAGGCGCCCATTTGGGCCAGCCTGAAAGCATCATGGTGGTCTCCAATAGACTCATCTGCCATGATGGGAATATCACATTTATTGCGAATTTGGACTAAAGCATTGGCATTCCACTTGGAAATTGGTTCTTCACAATAGGCAATGTGGTAAGGTGTTAACTCTCGTAAAATGGCAATGGCCGATTGCACTTCCCAACCTTGATTAGCATCCACCCGCAATGGTATTTTATTGTCCACCACCTTTCGAATGGCTTGAATTCTTGCAATATCTTCATGTGAATTTCCTCCCAATTTTACTTTAATAAAAGGAAATCCGGCTGATTGAAATTCTGAAGCTTTTTGAGCCATTTTCTCAGGAGATTGGAGGCTTACCGTCATATTGGTGCAATAGGATTTATCATTTTTACCTCCTAAAAGTGCATATATGGGTAATTGACAATATTTTCCCATGATATCGTAAAGGGCGATATCAAAAGCACTTTTTATGGTAAAGTTTCCCCAAATTGCCTGGTCCATTTCATTATGTCTGGATTCAATTTCCAACGGGTTCTTGTGGATGAGTAATTGTGCTAGCATTTTGGCAATTTCAAATTGAGAGGCCTGAATTTCTCCTACAATAAAAGGATAAGGACTACACTCGCCCACACCATAAAAACCATTGTTAGTGTGGATTTTTATTACCGTATTCTGCGTCTCTCTAACTGTTCCCAGTGAAATCACAAAGGGTTCTTTAAGAGGGATATTCATTTTAAAAATCTCAATTTTAGTGATTCTTAAGCTATGAAAAGGAGTAAAGTTCATGTTAGATAATGATTTGGAAGAGTGGTATCCTTGCTGGTTAGGCTTTATTTTTCAGGGTATTAGGTAATTTAATGAATTTTTATTTCAAAACGGTACCTGGATTTTCCGTATAAGAATCACTTTATTCTATTCATTTTTAAATTAGTAAATCTATTAACTCTATGGGATAAAAAGATTATTATAAAGAGATTGTTATTAAGTGTCAATATTAATGTGTAGAATTGCAGGAAATTTATTGCTTAAAGGTTTAGTATATTTGTTTAAAATCTAAATTGTTTAGGTCTTTTTAGAAAATATTTAATTTTATTAAACAACAATAATTATCATTTTTGACATTTATCTAACTGTTTAAAGTTATTTTTTAAATTGTTGTGATCTAATCTTAATAATTAATGAAGGATATTCTCCTGAAAAAAGGAAATCCCTGGGCATTGCTTCCTTTGGTGGTTTTTATGTTGTTAATCTTAATTGTATCTGTGATAGCAGGCGATTTTTATAAAATGCCGTTAACAGTTTCTTTTATGATTACCTCCGGCGTTGCCTTGCTTCTGAAGCCAAAAATGAAGCTTTCTGAAAAGTTGGAAATATTCACAAAGGGGGCTGGGAATAGCAACATTATGTTAATGTGTGTGATTTTTTTGTTGGCTGGAGCCTTTGCACATGTGGCTAAAGCCATGGGAGCTGTAGAAGCTACAGTTAACTTTGGCCTTACTTTTCTTTCTGGTAATTTTCTATTAGCGGGTATTTTTGTGATTGGATGCTTTATTTCTCTTTCGGTGGGAACAAGTGTGGGAACTATCGTGGCTTTGACCCCTATGGCTTTAGGAATTGCAGAAGCCGCTCAATTGGATGTGGGATTGGCCCTAGCTTCTGTGATTGGTGGAGCCATGTTTGGAGATAACCTATCTTTAATTTCAGACACTACCATAGCCGCAACACGTACCCAGGGTTGTTCTATGGGAGACAAATTTCGGATGAACTTTTTTATTGCTTTACCAGCAGCGGTCCTCACAATATTAATTTATTTGCTGTTTTATGGTGCAACTCAAGAATCAGTGACCACGGCTGGAGATTATGAATTAATCAAGATTGTACCCTATTTGGTAGTGCTTGTTTTTGCGTTGGCAGGGATACATGTTACCATTGTTTTGGGAAGTGGAATTGTCCTTGGTGGAGTTATTGGTCTTTGGACCAGTTCTTTCGGATTGTGGGATTTTACACGTCTTATTGGTGAAGGTATTGGAACAATGAGCGAACTAATAATTATTTGCTTGCTAATCGGGGGAATTGTGTCTTTAATTCAGTATCATGGAGGAATAGATTATATTCTTAATTTTATTACCTCTAGAATCAAAAATCAAAGGGGTGCTGAAATGGGTATTGCCATTCTGGTAGTGCTGGTGAATATTTGCACCGCCAATAATACTATTGCCTTGCTGACAACCGGGCCTATTGCCAAACAAATAGCTGATAAATATGAAATTAAACCTAAAAGGACAGCTAGTCTGATTGATACTTTTTCTTGCTTTTGCCAGGGAATAATTCCCTATGGGGCACAAAGTTTGACAGCCGTCACTATTGCTGCTTCGGCTGGTTTATTGGTTAGTCCATGGAATGTAATGCGTCATTTGTATTATCCTTATTTACTTGGATTAAGCGCGTTAGTGGTGATTTTTATTACAGCTGTAAAGGTTAAAACCAAACTTAGAGAAAGCGTGGTTGCTTAATTTTGGACTTTAACTTAAAACTATAGATTGTTTTTATGAGTAATTTCAAAAAACTACAGAAATCTAGGAACTATTGACGAAATGCATATATATGAGATTTTCGTCAATAGTTTTATAAGTTTTGGTTTTGGCATTAAAGAGGGAGATAGGTTGTGGGATTTAGAAAGGGAAAGTAATATTTTGTTACTGAAAATCTCCCAACTCATTAATCAAGATTTTACTCATCTTTAGAATGTTAAAATTATTCCCTTTAGAAAAGAATAAAACCAAACCCTTAATTTCTAAACTTATTATTCCCTACTGTGGTAGTATAAAACACCTTTCCATTATTATCAATATATTAAACTTCCATTTGATTTTTATCAAGAAAAACAGCTAAAAAACCACGGGTTCTCTTATAAAATTTCCTATAGGACTGGGCTTTCATGGGCTTGTCCAATTTTCCCCCTGATCCTTAAACATAATGTTGGGTGATTTTTCCCTCAGGTTGATAATGCTCCAGGTCATGAAAATCTCCGGAAAAATAGGCTTCATTCTGGAATTGATCCATAAATCTTTCCAGGATATTCCTGATTGAATTTTTGCCAGGACATAAATTAAAAAGAGGATAATTCGCAATGATTACATTCTAATCCGCTTTAGAATTAGAAAGTGTACTGTCAAATCATTGTAATTGAGTCACTGTATCTTGTTCAAATATTTTTTCGTATTTCTGTTTTCCAATGTAGCAATCCACAAAAGGATTTGTATCGATGTAAATGAATTTTACCGAAGTGTGGTTTTCATCACTAAGGGTTCTGTTTACCGTATAGTAATAATTTGGCAAATGCCAACCTGGAATTTTTTGATGGTAATGTTTTGTTCTTTCAGTTCTAATTCAAAAGGAGAAGTTTTTTTGATTTTGGCATGGACTAGAGCCCATGTAATGAGCAAGAAAGCAGACAACAATACTCCAAACAAAATAATTTTACTTTTAGGTATGTAGACCATAATAGCTTTTTTAGGAGATTAAGCTGGATTTAGAATACAAATATTTTTTTCTTAATCTAGAATTACGTACATATTACCCTTATTCGTTCGCAAATTTAAATATTTGATAATGAGTGTTTAACCATTGATAGTTAATTAATTGTTAAATTTTCTACCCGAAGTTTTAATCTTGCCTATTTTGGGGTTTATAAAAAATGAATTTATTTGTTTTTTAGAGGGGTGACCCGCACTAAAACCAGTATGCTGTTACATTTTTTAGTGAATGCTTCCATTTTGGTTTTTTCTTATTCCATTGGCATTCAGGAAATAAAGTTTATAAAAAGAGTTGAAAATGGTAAGCTTTTTGCTGTACAGCAATTGTGAAAATGGTAGTTAACTGGAAAGGGAGAGATGGGTACTGCCAGTTGTTTAGAGAGAAATGATTTCTCTTTTGTCCTGCTTTATGGGATTTTTTTGATTTTGTGCCTCCCTATTTTTTTACTTAAAACTGTTATCATGAGGAATGTTGTAAATTTGGCCATGGTCTTACTATTGACTATTTTTTTAAACAGCTGTGCAACTGTTTTTGGAGGAAGGATTACCGAAAGTCAAAGGCGAAAACCAATGCCTGGAGAGCCTCAAAGGCAAATTAGAGTGGGAGCATTTATTGCTGATCTCTTGATTTTTTGGCCAAGTTTAATTGTGGATTTTGGAACTGGAGCTATTTACCGGCCTAATTACCACCAAAGTAACTATTATCATATTCATGTGGAACCCTCTTCGGATTGATCCAATAAAAGTTAAAGAGTTTGGCCTTTTTTAAAGCCATTCAAATATCACTTTTAAGCCTGAAAAGGAATTAACCTATATGGTGGATTCCTTTTTTGGCTTATGGTAAAAAAATGCTTTTAATTAATCCCATTAATGGAGGAAAATTGGTGTCTTATTGGTTTTCATTCTAATTTTTTTAATAAGCTTCAGCCAAAGCTGGATAAGTAAAAAATAGAAAATGAAAAGTATTTAATAAAAAGTGTGTAAGAATACTGCTCTCTATTCTCTGTGTTTGATCATAAAGCCAACCATAACCAAAACCAGTTAGGGTAGCGAGAGCCATGTATTTTATTCCGCCGGTATGATAAGCAAATCCGAAAAGTAAAGAAGTAATAAGTATAGCCCACCATCGACCAAATGGATAACTTATCAACCATTTTTTTAGGTATTTTTGAATAAACCCTCTAAAAAAAGCTTCTTCAGCTGTGCATACAAAAAAGAGATTTACAAGAGCCCAAATAAAAAAACTCTCGGGCAATTTAGGGTCAAAATGAACCAACGAAAGCAGGTAACTAAACGTCAAAACTATTACAAATATGGGAAGCATTAAAGGTATCGACTGCTTTAGTAGTACCTTCCAACTTTTTCCCTTATGAATTAACTGATGACCAAACCCTAAAATTAGGATGGTTATAAGTGTTTTGTCGAAGTTTAGGTACATGGTAAAGGGAATCCCGTCCCTACTTATATAGACCTGATCTAAAACCTTCATATTATTAAAACCAGGGAGCAAATGATTGGCTAATAAGTAGCTCATAATTAAAGCCATAATACCGCAAGGAATCCGGTAGATCAGCATGTATTTATCCTGGGGATAGACAAATGCAAAGAGTCCAAAAAACAAGATAAATAATAAGCCTAATGTTGAAATAGTCTCGCTCCACAAAGCAAATATTATTGCCAGAGCAAAGGGGTACATC